>DATKVX010000082.1 GCA_035529855.1 bacterium | reverse complement strand
ACGAAGGCGGGGCGGACGCGGCAATGGGCGTGGACGTATACGAGCTCCGTAACGCGTGTGACGTCGACGAGCGGATGGGGCAGGCTTAGTATGTTGCGGGCGTCCTCGACGAAGCGCTCGACCCAGACGAGCGGCAAGTTGCGGCCTACGCCGGGGGCGAAGCTGACGGCGATTATTTCGGCCAGGCCGCCGGCCCCGATAACCAGCGGCTTCCCGGCCCGGGCGCCGCGGAATATCGCCCAAGCGCCGGCCGCGGCGACCGCGGCGGCCGGCAACAGCGGCCAGGATATCCTCGGCTCGAGGTACGCGTTGAAGGGTAAAAACCAGGTCCGTCCTTCGTAGCTCGAGAATTTGAAAATTACGTTAAGGGAGAAGACGAGGACCACCGCGGCGTAGGCGGCCGCGATCTGGACGTAGACGTTGCCGCATATCCGGCGCCACGGCGCGTCCGCCCGGGCGCCGGCGGGCCGGCCTTCGCTCTTCGGGGGTGCGGTCACGTCGTTGTCGCGATTATATCCCAACGTCTGAAGAGACCATCCTTAAACGTAGTTGTCCGGACCTCAGAATAGAAAAATTTTATATACGAAAGATTGCAGCATCACGAGCGCGAAGACGCCGACCACCAACTTACCGCCGCAGCGCCGCCTCGCAAGGCCGGCCAGCTCCGCCCCCGCGGCCACGAAGAACGCCGGATACAGGAACAGCCACACGCGCTCCACTTCGCCCAGGACCAACCCGGAGAAGTTAAAGGCCAGGAATACCAGCAGGAAGCCTACCGTGGTCGCGCCGTAAAACGAGCGGCGGGTTTGCTTTTGCCGGATTATCCGGAAGACGCCGCGTAGGTATAATATGCCGACCGGGATGCCGACCGCGACGAAGGCCGTGAAGAGGTTGCCGAACGCGTAAAACCAGTACGGCCGCGCCGCGGCCTTGCTCGCCGTTTCCGCGTGGCGCCCGAACAACCGGCCTATTAATACGAACGCGTTGTTCCCCGCCGACGGGAGCTCCTGGTTGGCCCGGCACGCCGTCTTGAATACGGCGAGGTGGTCGTAGCCGGTGGCGAGCTGGAACGCGGCGAGCGCCGTGGCCGCGACCGCGGGAGCGAGCAGCCACGCCAGGCCGGCCTTCGTCCACCGCCGCCCCGAAACCGCCGCGGCGACGCCGAAGGTCGCGAATACGGCGACGTATATCCCGAGCGGGAAGTACGTCAGCAGCGCGACGGCGAGGACGACGCCGGCGGCGGCGGCCCAGCGCCGGGGCGTCGGCGACGAGGCGGCCTTTAACCCCAGCGCCAGCAAGGCGGTTCCTAAAAGACAATACAACCCGACGGGGCCCGCGCCGAAGAAGAGAAGCGCCGGCGAGCACGCGAACAACGCCGCCGCCAGTAGCGCTTCCTCCCGGCCGGTTATGACCCGCGCCGCGGCGTACAATACCCACACGGCGGCCGCGGCGGCCGCGACGTACGCGAACAATATGCCGTAAATATTGCTTTCGCACAAACGGTCGACGAGGCCCAGGGACCAAAACGTAAGGCCCGGGCGCGTGCGGCCCAGCGAGCTGAGGTTTTTCATGGCTTCGACGTAGCCCGCGAAGACGTTGGGTACGTCGAAGACGGCGCGCATATTGAGGAGGTACCTGTTGAGCGCGAGGAGGGGGTACGTCCGCCCGAAGGCCGGCCCGAGGCTTATGGCGGCGACGTTCACGAACGCGCCCAGCGGGAGTACCCAGTGCTTACGCGCGCGAACGCCCCATACCAACAGCGCCGTGCCGCCGGCGACGGCCGCGGCCGCGGGGAGGAGGCGCCACGAAAAACGAGGGTCCCAGTACGTAAAAAGTGGCGAGAGCCAAATCTTGCCCAGGTATTCCGAGCGGAAGAGAAATGCCCGGGCGGCGAGAACCGCCGCGACGAGGGCGTAGGCGACGACGAGGTGGACGCAAAAACCCGACGCCGCGCGCGC
This sequence comes from bacterium, assembly GCA_035529855.1. Classification (NCBI taxonomy): domain Bacteria; species bacterium. The sequence continues at coordinate 21,359 of DATKVX010000082.1, read as the reverse complement.
CGGGGCGGTTTTGGGTGCGGCTTCAGGCTGCGGCGTTTCCACGTCGAAACTATAATCGATTACGCCAAGGGCCGCAATAAAAAAACCCGCCGGGCGGGTTTAAATCGGGGATAGTTAAACCTCTTAGCCTCGGGCGAGCAAAGCCGCGCCGAGGGCGCCGACGAATTGGGGGTCCGGGAGGACGTCCACGTCGCGGCGCAGCGCGACGGCCAGCGCCAGGGCGAAGCCGCGGTTTAGCGCCACGCCCCCCGACAGCACGTAGCGGCTCCCGCCCAACCGGGAGGCGAGCGACGACACGCGTTCCGCTACCGCGCGCAGGATCCCCGCGCCGATGGCCGCGGGCTCCACGCCCTCGTGCAGCAGGCCGACGACTTCCGACTCGGCGAAGACGGTGCACATATTGTTAACCTTGGCCGCGTCGGGGCGGCCGGCGTCGATGCCGGCCAACTCGGCGAGGTCCATCTCCAACGCCCGGGCCATTATTTCGAGGAAGCGGCCGGTCCCGGCGGCGCAGCGGTCGTTCATCGCGAACTCGGCCACGCCGCCCCGGTCGTTCACCCGTATCGCTTTAACGTCCTGGCCGCCGACGTCGACGACGGTGACGCTGGCGCCGACGTGCTCGAAGGCTCCGCGGGCGTGGCACATTATTTCGGTAACGGCGCGGTCCGCGAACGGAACGCGGGCGCGGCCGTAACCGGTCCCGACGACCCGGGCCACCTCGCCCGCCGAAATGCCGACGCCGGCCAGCGCTTCGTCGAACGCCTTCCGCGCCGCGGCGGCCCCGGCGACGCCGGTGGGGAGGGCCGCGTTGGCGGCGGCCCTCCCGTCGTCGTTGACGACCACGCACTTGGTCGCCAACGAACCTACGTCTATGCCGGCGTAATATGCCATTTAGGAACTCACTTGCTCGAGCAGCGCCTCGACGCGCGTCTTGAGTTGGCCCACGTCGCCGTCGGAGTAGTCGGTCTCCAGCGCGAGCATCGGGATGCCGCGTCCGTCGGCGAACTTCTTGACGTTCTCCGCTTCGACGAGGTACGGCGTACAGAACGACAGCGTCGCGTGTATTATACCCCGGGCGCGGGAATTTTTGAATAGGTAATCGATGTCGTCGAGGCGAGGTTCGTTGGGCGTAAAGCAGGCGCAGTTTATACCCATGTAGTGGTCGAGCAACGCTTCCTTCATCTCGTCCAGCGTCTTCGCGCCTTCGTCTATCGTGTTTTTATAATACCGGAAGCCGGTGCACATCTCCTCGGCGACTACCGCGGCGCCCGAGGTCTCGACTACCTGATGGACCTTCCAGTTGGGGATGGCCATCGGCGTCCCGGAGATCATCAGGCGAGGCGTCCCCTTGTCGAAGACGCCCTCGCCGGCGGCGACGCGTTTCTCGAGTTCGTCCGCGACCTCGTTGGTCTTCTGCGTGAAGCGGTCCAGGTCGTCGTAGAAAGATATTTGCATAATGAGCAAGGCGTCCTTGCCCGAGATGGGCGTCGGGTCGTTCCAGCGCAGCTCGTGCACCCGTTTTATGGCGCGGCGTTTGGCGTTGACCTTTTTGACGGCCGCGGCGAGGTTTTCGGCGGTGAGTTTTTTGCCGGTTTGTTTTTCCATGGCGGCGATGAAGTTGTCGAGCTCGGCGCGCCACAGCTCGCGGTCCGGCGGGCCCTTTTTGTTGGGCACTTCCATCACGTATACGGGATGGATCTCGCCGAGCAACTCGTACGCTTTCTTCTTCCCGTCGCACGTCGTCTCGCCCACGACGACGTCGGCGGACTCGAAGTAGGGACAAATTTTACCGAGCTTGAAGCCGTAGAACGACTTGATTAGCGGGCAGAGGTTCCGAGGCAGCTCCGCCTCGGCTATGGGAACCGAGAAGTCCGCGCCGGCGCACAGGCCTACGGCGACGCCGTCCAACGCGACGACGACCTCCTCCGGCACGAACAGGCAAAACGTTCCGACGACGGTGCCGCCTTTCTTTTTATGGTCCAGGAGCTCCTTGATGCGGAGGCCGTGGACTTGCGAGATTACGAAGTCGTAATACGCCATGGTTTCGGGGCGGTTAGGTTGGTCCGTGAACCACTTCAAGTAGAGCGGTCCCAGCGCGCCCATAAGTACGTCGTGCTTTTCCAGGTCGAGCCCCAGTTCTTTCCACATGCCGGTCCAGTCATCGGCCATGGTCGTCCTCCTATATAAAAAACCAGCGTCATCGAGTTGCGGCGACGCTGGACGAACACGGCCGAACGTAGTTCGGCGTGTGGGGGGCCTGGTGTCACGCAACGCCCACGCGTCGCCTCCGTTTATTTATCGTCGGGGACCCGAACCGGGCCGCTAAGCGCCTGTAGCGCGCCGAATATCACGTCTTGGCGAACGCGTGGATTTTCACGAAACCACCTCCTTGAAATGCTTCATCGGGAAATCCTAAAAGAGACGGGGCGGTTTGTCAATAAAAAAGGGCCCTTCCCGCCGGGGCGTTTTCGAGCGTGGCCGCGTCGCGATCGACTTGAAGCGGCGAACGGGTACACAGGGTGGGTAAGGCTTCACTAAAATATACGACCGATTATATCATATAAGTCGTTTATGCTTGACATAATAGGCATTGGTTGTTAGGTTACAAAAGAGATAAAGGAACTGAAAATTATTTAACCAAGGAGGCACCGAGATGAAGGTTATGGGGATTATATCTTTATGCGCACTGGCTGCCGGTGCGGCGTTCGCGGATACCTTTATCGTGGGCGGCCAGAGTACGTACGCCGCGTACCCATTCCGGGGATGTTGAAGCGTCAATTCCGTTCGGAGCCAGGGTCTGGTTCTGTCTACGGACGCCGTTCCCGCCGGTACGATATCGAAATGGGAATGGTACGTTTACACCGGCAGCGCCGGCACGTTCAACAACTTCAAGCTCCGGTGCTGCCATACCAACCTGACGGCCCTCACCACCAATTTTACGAATAATTACGCGGGCAACACGCCGGTGGAGGTATACAGCCGGAGCGCGCAGTACATCGCCGCGACGCCTTCTGCCTGGTTCGGGTTCGACTTCGATACGGCGTTCCAGTACGACGGTAAGAACAACCTTATCATGGAAGTCGACTGGAATACCGACTCCGGCGGCTACGCGTATTGCCGGGCGGATTCGGTAACGGCGCGTTTCGTCTATAGTTCCAACGGGGCGGGCCCCTACCTGTCGAACTATTTACACTACCAACGCATTACGATTAAGCCCTCGGGGATGGCCGTCGCGCCGACGTCGCTCGGCCGCGTCAAGTCGTTGTACCACTGATTTCGTGCTATAGGTAAACGCGGGAAGGCCGGCCTTGGGGCCGGCTTTCCTATATCGGCCGGGGGGACCGGCGCTATCACCGGCGACGGGTTTTTGGCTTGACAACCGGCCGCAAGTCTTATAAAATATTATTAGACAAAAATAAATTTCGTTAGCGGGTAATTCGAAGATATAATAGGAGGTAACGTGATGAAATTACTGGCGGTGGGTTGCGTATGCGCCCTGGCGGTGGGCGCCGCGTTCGCGGACCTCTTCGTCATCGGCGGCAAAAGTAGCAGGGCGGATTACCCGTGGAAGGGTTGTTGAGGCGTCGACTCGGCGAGGAGCCAGGATCTGGTTCTGAGTACGGACGCGATTCCCGGCGGCACCATCAAAAATTGGGAGTGGTTTTGTTACTCCAGTACAGCCGGGACGTACAACAACTTCTCCATTAAGTTATGCCATACCGACGTTAGCAAGCTCGTCACGAACTTCGTCGCCAACTTCAACGGCAACACGCCGCTCGAGGTATTTAAGAAGAGCTCCCACTACCTCAGCGGGACCGCCGGCAATTGGTTCGGCTTCGCCTTCGATAAAGAGTTCGAGTACAACGGCAAGGATAACCTGGTAGTTGACGTCTCGTGGAACGGCGACAGCGGCGGCACTTGCTACACCTATTGGAGCCCGGGCACGGCGCGCTGCGTCTACAACTATAACGGCGGTACGGTGTATTTGGCGAACTACGTGCATTATATGCGCATCTCGCTCGAGCCGAACGCCGTCGCGCCGACGTCGCTCGGCCGCGTCAAGGCCGTATACAGGTAGGACGGATTTCAAATCGAAGGGCCGGCCTTCGGGCCGGCTTTTTCTTTGCCCCTCCGTGGGGAAGCCGCCCGGCGGGCCGGAGGTTCGTGGAGTTAATAACCCGGCCTCGGGGCCCTTGACAACGGCGACGTAATTTTTTAGAATCTATATCGAAGAACGAGCGAAACCGGGCAAACGAAACCCACAGGGGGTTTACTTATGAGAGCGTTATTGGCGGCGAGTCTCTTTCTCTTGGCCGCGGCCGCGGCCCAGGCCGACCTCGTCACGGTCGGCGGCCGCGATTTCCCGGTCAACTATCCGTTTTGCGGGAGTTGAGACAACGCCTTCCGGGGCCAGGCGCTGGTCCTGAAGACGGACGCCCTTCCCGCCGGCGAGATTACCAAGTGGGAGTGGTACGCCTCCCTGACGCAATATCCCGGCGATTTTTACAAGTTCCGTTTCAAGTGTTGCCACACCTCCAAAACCGCCTTGACCGATACGTACGCCGACAACTACGACGGCAAGACGCCGGTTCAGGTTTACTACCGCGACACCTGCCACATCGCCGCTGCGGCCTACGAGTGGTTCGGCTTCCAGTTTGACAAGCCGTTCAGCTACAACGGCGCCGACAACCTGCTCTTCGAGGTGTGGTGGGAAGGCGACAACGACGGCTGGGCGTATACGTATTGGGGGTCCAACCCGGGCCGGTACGTATGTTCTTACATAAAGGGGACGACGCCGCTTCGCGGCTATCCCGACAAGGGCGAGGTATTCGACTACCTCCACAACATGCGCATCACGATATTGCCCGACGCCGTGGCGCCCACGTCGTTGGGTCGCGTCAAGTCGCTCTACAGGTAGGTTTTCGCGGGGATAGCGAAAGGAACGGGGCCCGGCGGGCCCCGTTTTCTATTCCGGCATGGCCGGCAGTTCGCCGGCCGGGATGGCGTGCGATTGATTTTACAGGATAAATTTGGTAAACTTTGACGTGAACGCGGGATTTCTCGTCCGCGCCGTTAAGAGGGGACTTAGCGAGTGAAAACTTTAGCAGCGGTATGTATCGTAGTCTTCGCCGTCGGCGCCGCCTCGGCCGAACAAGTCGTGATCGGCTACCGTACGTACATGTCGTCGTTCCCGTTCTACGGGTGTTGAAATACCCGGACCGTACGGTGCCAGGACCTGGCGCTGAAAGAGGAAGGCCTGATGGCGGGGACCGTGACGCGATGGGAGTGGTACGCGAGCTCGTTGATTTCCGTCGGCGGCTTCAAGGATTTCTGGGTCAAGTTGTGTCACACCTCGCGCGACAAGCTCGTCGCCGATTTCCAAAAGAATTACGACGGCAATAAACCGGTCCGGGTTTTCGCCGACGACGAGCTGCGCATCAAGCCGCCGGCGTACACCTGGTTCGGCTTCGACTTCTCGCCGACGTTCGAGTACAACGGCAAGGATAACCTGATCGTCGAAGTGCACTGGAAGGAGCGGAGCGGCGCGCCGGGGGTCGTCACGTACTGGACGCCGAACGAAGGTCGGTGCTGCATGTACGCCGGGCCGGTGCCGTGCGACCCCGCGGTCTTCGACTTCGTGCACTACATGCGGGTGACGATATCGCCCGTCGCCGTGGCGCCGACGTCGCTAGGCCGCGTCAAGGCGGTGTACCGTTAAAGCCGTGCGCTACCGCCGGGGACGGACCCTTTTGCGCGTATTATCGGTTTTAATCGTTTGTAGCGTCGCCGCCGCCGGCGCCGACCGCATCCTGGTGGGCGACCCGGCGCAGCGCATCAACCTGCCGTACTACGGCGGCGGCGGTTACGAGGCGATGCGGTGTATGGAGGTCGTCCGCAAAACCGATGGCCTTGTCGCCGGCGAGATTAAACGGTGGGAGTGGCAGTCGGGCGAGCTGGACCCCACGACGGGGAAGTTTTATAAATTCAAACTCCTGCTCTGCCATACCTCGCGCGCGGAGCCGGCGCCGCCCTTCAACGCCAACTACGAGAGCCGCACCCCCGCGGAAGTCTTCGCCGCCGACCCGGCGGCCATCTCGATGCGGATACGGGAGTGGTTCGGCTTCGATTGCCAACCCGCTTTTCGGTACAACGGCTCGGACAACCTGCTGCTCGAGGTATGGTGGGAGGGCGACGACGACGGCGGCGGCTACGTCTTCACGGCCGAGGTCCCCGAACAGCGCCGTTGCCTGCTCGCCTACCGGAAGGACGGCGTCCCGGAGTACGGCTACCCGGACCGGGGCGAGGCGTTATATTGGCTCCACTTCATGCGGATAACGCTCGAGCCGGACGCCGTGTGGCCGACGTCGCTGGGGCGCGTGAAGGCCGTGTACAGGCAAGGCGGATTTTAAGTCGTGGAAACCGGCGCCAGGCCGGCTTTTTTTCGTCGCCGGCGCCCGATATATACGCTTGACACGCGCGCAAAAGAGGTTTAGTATAAAAGTAACGGAAGGCAACGCAGGGAGGTCGAGCTATGCTACGGAAGTTGGTAATCGTCGTATGTGCGGCCGCGGCCGGCGCCTCCGCGGCGCAGTTCGTCGTCGGCAGCGCGGAGACGGGCGTCAAGGCGCCGTTCTCGGCGTGTTGAGGCATCGAGGCCTATCGGTACCAGGGCCTGGTACTGAAGACGGACGCCATCCCCGCCGGCACGATTACGCGGTGGGAGTGGTACGCGGCGTCGGGGACGGGCAGCGTACGGCATGCTCTACTTAGCAACTTCTCCGTAAAAATCTGCCACACGTCGTTCAACGCTCTCACCACGCCGTTCGCCGCCAATTATGACGGCAATACGCCGGTGACGGTCTTCTCCGCCAACCCCGTAAGGGTCGACCCCCAGTATAACGACTGGTTCGGTTGGGCTTGCAACCCGACGTTCTCTTACAACGGCTCCGACAACCTCCTCGTCGAGACGTGGTGGGATGTCGGCAACACCGGCGGCCCGAACTGCTGGATGAAGTACGTCCTGACCTCGAGCCGGGCGTGTATAGCCTCCCGGGTAAACGGCGTCCCGCAGAACGGCTATCCGAACGGCGGCAAGGTCGAGGGCTACAATATGTACATGCGCATAACGATGGGCGGAGCGGCCGTCGCCTCGAGCTCGCTGGGCCGCGTCAAGGCGCTCTATCGGTAATTCGGAGGAGGCGATTTTATTATGAGGACGACCGCGGTCGCGGCGCTGCTCCTTATGGCGGTGTCCTTTGCCGCCGCGGACCTGGTAATCATAGGGAAAGGGCTCGGGGCCCCCGGCGGCGCGTCGCCGTACGCGACGTGTTGAGGCGTATCGGCGCGCCGGCACCAGGTTCTGGTGCTCAAGAGCGATGGCCTCCCGGCCGGGACAATAACGAAGTGGGAATGGAACGCCGCGGTGAACCTGACGCCGTGTAGCTACTACAACTACCGCCTAACGCTCTGCCACACGTCCCTCTCGGCCCTCACCGACACGTACGTCACCAACTACGACGGCAACACGCCCGTCACGGCCTACAGCCGCAACCCCGCGACCACAAGCGCCGTTCCGGCCGATTCCTGGTTCGGGTTCGATTTCGACACGCCGTTCGACTACAACGGCGGCGACAACCTCATCGTCGAAGTGTGGTGGGAGGAAGACACCAACGGCGGCGGCAACACGCAGTGGAATTTCCCGGTGAACGGCCGCTGTTGCTTCTCGTATATCGTGAACGGTAATCCGCAAAGCGGGTACCCGAACAAGGGATACGTTTCGTACTTCATGCACTACATGCGCGCGACGGTTTCGCCCTCGCCGGTGGCGCCGACGTCCTTGGGACGCGTTAAAGCTTTGTTCGGCTAATATTCAAAGGGGTATCGACTATGAGAACGGCTGTATATCTTTTTGCGGTCGTGCTGGCCGCGGCGCCGGCGACGGCGCCGGCGTGGGCCGCGCAGTACGTCGTCGGCTTCGACGTCGGCAACTTCGCGCACCCGTTCTCGGGGTGTTGAAGCTGGGACGCCGACCGGGACCAGAACCTGGTCCTGCAAAGCGACGGCCTGCCGGCGGGCCGCATCACGACGTGGGAGTGGAAGACCGGCGCTTCTAAAACCTTCGTGGCCGGCTACTTCGAGAACTTCAAGCTGACGCTGTGCCACACGGACCTGACCTCGTTAACCAATAATTAAGTAAACAACTACCGCGGCCGGACGCCGGTTCACGTCATTAACCGGAGTCGGTTGAACGTGAACAGCACGCCACCCGAGACGTGGGTGGCCTTCCCCTTCGACGCGCCGTTCGACTACAACGGCTCGGACAACCTCATCGTCGAGGTGTGGTGGGAGGACGACAACGGCGCTGGCGGCGCGGCGCGCTACGGCAACGCCGGCGGCGGAAACCGCCAGCTCTACTCCGGCATCCTGAACGGCACCCCGTACGGCGGCTACCCGAACAGCGGCTACACGTCGCAATACATGCACTACATGCGCGTAACGCTTACGGCGTCGGCCGTGGACGCTTCCTCCGCGGGGAGGATTAAAGCGCTATATAGATAACCTGACGCCCGGGCGGGAATCGGGCCGGCGTAATCGCCGGCCTTATTGCTATGTAATATGTGGGCCGCGGTCGGCCCGTCGGACGCGGGTGTTGCGTCCGCTTACTAAATGGGTTATAATCTCCCCGAAATCTGTAGCGGCTCACGGTTGAGTTTTGGAGGAAATATGAGGAAGACGCTTTACCTTGCGCTGACGTTTGCGCTGGCGGCCGTGGCGGCGCCGGCGGCCCAAAAGGTCGCCGGCCCCAGGCAGACCACGGTCGACGAGCCGTTCTGCGCGGGGTGAGGCACGTCGTACCGGGTCCAGGTCCTGGTCCTCAAGGGGCAGCTCGGCTTCAAGGCGCCGATTACGCGTTTGGAGTACCAGTCCGCGGGGCTGTGGAAGGACGTCAAGTTCTACAAGTTGGAGCTGCGGATGTGCCATACCTCCCGGGCCACCCTCACCGATAATTTCCAAAAGAACTACGACGGCCACACGCCGGCGCTGGTCGCGACGGCGGACCCGCTCGAGGTCAACGCCAAGCTCGACGACTGGTTCGGCTTCGACCTCTCGCCGCAGTTCAACTACGACAACGCGAAGAACTTAATAGTCGAGATACGATGGCAGAACGAAACTACGGGGGCCAAGGTGAACACGTGGGCGTACGACACGGGCGTAGGGCGAATGCTCAAGACCCGCGAGTATAACGGCGCGACGGGCACGCTGGTTTCCACCGTCAACCGCTTGCGCGTTACGTACGACAACCCGGCGGTGGACGCCTCGTCGTTCGGCAAGGTCAAGGCGCTTTATAAATAGGCGACCGTTATTCCCGGGAAATAATGCCGGCCCGCGGGCCGGTTTTTAATTTTAGCGCCGGCTTTTAATTTGAAAACCCTTGACGGTTATTGCGCGTTATTATAGTATACGCTTATTAGCGAAGCGCCCTTAATTCTGGTTACCAACGACGACGGCGCGAACGCGCCTGGGCTTGCGGCGCTGGCGTCGGCCCTCGACGCGTTGGGCGACGTCGCGGTCGTCGCGCCGGACCGCGAGCGCTCTGCGGTGGGCCACGCCGTAACGATGACGGAGCCGTTGCGCGCCTGGCGCGAGCTTTGGCCGGACGGCCGGGAGGTCTTCGTCGTCGACGGGACCCCCGCCGACTGCGTCAAGGTCGGCGTGAAGGCGCTGCTCGAGCGCCGACCCGACGCCGTCTTCTCGGGTATAAACCTGGGCGGTAATGCCGGCGTCAACGTCATATACTCCGGGACCGTCTCCGCGGCCACGGAGGCGACCATCCTCGGCATCCCCGCCGCGGCGATATCGCTCGACACTTTTACGGACCCGGACTTCGGCCCGGCGGCGCGCGTCGCGGCGCAGGTGGCGGCGAAGATACTACGGGACGGCTTGCCGCCGCGCGTCATGCTGAACGTCAACGTGCCGGCGCTGCCCGCCGAGGAAATCGCCGGCGTGAGGGTAACGCGCCAGAGCGGCGCCGTGCTCGAGGACCGCTACGAGGAACGGCACGACCCCCGCGGCCGCCGCTACTTCTGGCTCGCCGCGGAGCGGTTGAGCGCGCCGGACCCGCGCGACGACGACGACATCACGGCGCTCGAGGAAGGTTACGTTTCGGTAACGCCCATACATTACGACCTGACCGACGAGGCGGCCCGGGCCGAGCTCGCGCGGTGGGCCGAGGATTTAAACTTGTAATATAGGCCGCGGCTCAGGAGGGCCTACGACGATGCGCCTCTTTCAGGATACGAACTATAACTTCATAAGCCTGGGTCGGCCCGCGCTGATTTTCTCGGCCGTGCTGATGATAGCCAGCGCCATCCTGTTGTTTACCAAGGGCCCCAACTTCGGCATCGACTTCACCGGCGGCGTCAAGATAGACGTTCTGACGAACCGCCGCGTCACCGTTTCGGACCTCGAGAATATCCGCGGCGCGGCGCCGGTCGAGATCCACTCCGTGGGGCGCGCCGAGCGCGAGATGCTCATCTCGCAAAAGGGCCTCGAGAAGGCGGACGATTACGCCGACGCCGTGGTCAAGGCTCGCCGCGAGGCGGGGAAGTTCGAGAGCCTGGCCGAGGTCGCGGCCATACCCGACGTGGACCTGACCGAGGATGAGCTCGCGACCGTCTTCGCCGTCACGACCGAGGAGGCCGAGGGTGCCAAGGGTACGCTCCGCATAGATATCAACAAGGCCGCGCCCGACAACATCCGCGAGCGCATCCAGCAGATCATCGTCGACAAGACCGTCGCCAACCTGAGCCGCGTGCTGGGCGAGGTCTTCGGCGTGCCGGCGGGCGCCGCGGGAAAGGTGGATATCAACGGCATCGAGGACGCCGGCCTCTTGGAGGAGGAGTTCGCCCGCTATATGCCGCCGGCGGACGCCGCGGCGCTGGCGCGCAACGTCGCGCGTAAGAGGAGCCTGGGCGCGCAGGCCGAGGCCACGACGCTTCTGCCGTCGCTCCCGGCGGCGTACGAGGGCGTTAAGGTCTCGGCCGCGGCCAAGAAGGCGTTGGGGGACAACTTCTACGCCGGGACCTTCGCCATCCGCGGTACCGAGAACATAGGCCCGCGCGTCAGCCGCCAGCTCATCGGCCTCGCGATGAAGGCGCTTGGCTTCGCGCTCCTGGCGATGCTGGCCTATATCGCCATCAGGTTTAAATTCACCAGCGGCATCGTCGCCATCATTAGCCTTATCCACGACGTCCTCATTACGATGGGCCTCGCCGTCCTGGTGGGCATCGAGATCGACCTCACCGTCGTCGCGGCCTTCCTCACCGTCGTCGGCTACTCCATCAACGATACCGTCGTCACGTACGACCGCATCCGCGAGGACGCGCGCCAGGGCCGCAAGGAGAGCTACCGCGGGCTCCTCAACCGCGCCATCAACGAGAACCTGTCGCGTACCCTCATAACCGGCACGGGCTCGCTGGTCGCGCTGTTGATACTCTACTTCCTGGGCGGCGACGCGCTGCGCGGTTTCGCGTTTATCTTGTGGGTGGGCATCGTCCTGGGAACTTATTCGTCCATATACGTCTGCGCCGCGCTCCTCGACGAGATCGACAACTTCCGGACGCGCCGCCGCAAGGGCAAGCTGGAGGCCAGAGTCGCCCGGGCCCAGGTGAAGAAGAAGGTCCGCAAAAGAAAGAAGAAGTAAGGAGTAGGGTTCTATGTTGGCCGCGGTAGACCACGGCGTATACATAGCCCTCGTCCCGCTGTACGGCCTGGTAGCCGTTACGCACGCGCTGCGTCGCAACGGCATCCCGCAGCTCAGCTGGGCCGTCCTGGCCCTCAACACGCTCCTGATAATCCTGCGCTGGGCGGAGGTCGGCCGCACGCCGTTCTCCACCCTCTACGAGTGTCTGTCGCTCTTCGCCTGGTCCGGCGCGCTGGCGTATCTGCTGGTCCAGCGGTTCGGCGGCGAGAAGGTCCGTTGGTCCGGCGTCGTCCTCTTCGCCATTACGGCCGCGGCGATGGGTTACGGCGCGACCAGGGACCCCGGCGTAAGGCCGCTGTCGCCGGCGCTCGACTCCATCTGGTTCGAGGTCCACGTCATCCCGGCCTTCGCCTCCTACGCGCTCTTCGTGGCCGCCTTCGCGTACGAGCTCGAGTTCCTGGTGACCGCGGCGAAGCGCGAGCGCCTCGACCTCTTCTCGCGCAAGCTCATCCTCTTCGGCTTTCCGCTGCTGTCGTTCGGGATATTCTCCGGCGCCGGCTGGGCCGAGGAGGCGTGGGGGACGTACTGGTCGTGGGACCCGAAGGAGACGGCGTCGCTGGTGACGTGGTGCGTCTACCTGGCGTATATCCACGCGTCGCGGAGCCCGCGCTTCGCCCGGGTGCCGTCGCGGGTGCTGAACGTCCTGGGCTTCGTCTCGATGATGTTCACGTTCCTGGGCTTTAACGTCCTCGCGAAGCTGTTGGGCCTCCCGACCGCGCACGCGTATACTTAGGATTATGGTTTATAACCCCGAATACGCGGTAAAACCGTTTACCGATTTCGGAAAAGTCGGCCCTGTTACCGACTTAGGGGAGCTTAATTTAAATTGGCGCGAGTGCGACTTACCGGAACGGGAAAGGACTAAGCACGTACATAGGTTACACCCTTACTTAGGGAAATTCATTCCGCAACTCGTTGAAATATTTATTAGGAAGTACGAACCCAAGCTAGTAATAGACCCTTTCTGTGGTTCCGGTACGACTTTAGTAGAAGGACTATCTTTGGGTGTAGATTCTTTCGGTTGCGATATATCGGAATTTAATTGTTTATTAACCCGGGTTAAAACCACGTATTACGAATTAGGGCTGTTAGAGAAAGAGATACGGGATATACTACAACGCTATAAAATGGCGGCCCGGGAAGATTTGTTCGGCGGGGCGGTCGAAGTCGAATCCCGTAACGAATACCTAAGGAAATGGTTTGCCCCGAAGGCGTTAAACGAACTATTAATTTATAAATCCTTAATTCCGGATTATAAATATCAGGACGTTATGAAAATTATTCTCTCGAGGTCAGCACGGTCCGCGAGGCTTACTACGCATTTTGATTTGGACTTCCCCAAAGAACCTACAACGGAACCTTATTATTGCTATAAGCACGGGCGAACATGTTATCCTACGGAAAACGCCGATAAATTTATATCGCGTTATTCGCTGGACACTTTAAGGCGTATTAAAGAATTCGCGTTTGCTAGAGGGGACGCAAAAGCCGAAGTAGTTGCGGGAGATGCCCGGGAGTTAGAATTCCCGGCAGCGGATATCGTAATTACGTCTCCGCCTTATGTAGGTTTAATTGATTACCACGAGCAACACAGGTATGCTTACGAATTACTCGGCTTAAAAAATAATGAAGAAGCTGAAATAGGTGCCGCGAAGAAAGGAAGGTCCCAGAAAGCTACGGATAAATACGTCGAAGGTATTACGAGAGTATTTAAGCGGCTAAAAAGATTCGTGAAACCCGACTGCGTGTTCGTGGTTATAGCTAACGATAGTAAAAACGTTTACCCTCAGATCGCGAACGCATCCAATTTCGAGGTAATTAATGAGCTAAGCCGTCACGTCAACCGTCGAACGGGGCGGCGCGCAACCGATTTCTTCGAAAAAATCTTTATCTGGGAGAACCCTGATTAATAGGAGAACGAAAGCCGAGATAAAAGGTTTTATCGAGGGCTTTATTGAAGCCCTCTTAAGGGACCATACGCCGCGTGGCCGTAAGGCCTATAACCGAAGGCCTTTAGCGGAAGATTCCGAGTCCGGCGAACTCAAGCCGTTTCACCAAGCGTTGCTCCCCGAAGGGATACTAGCGCCTTCCGAATTCGAAAGGTCTTTTTCGTCGCGGCTCGGTAGCACTTTCGAAGAAGCCGCTAAACTCATAGCGCTCGGTAGAGGTTACGAAGCGGAGAGGAATTTCCGCGTCGAGGGTAATATATCGCAGGCCCAATTCGACGAAATAGGTAATATCGTAAACGAAATCCGAGAGCACGGGTTTTTGAAGAACTTCGGCGATTACATCAAGCGGGTAGTAGGCACAAAAGGACCTAAGACGAGACCGCTGACGGTCCTTTCGGACGTATTCGTGGGCGCGAAACGGAAGAAGTTTTTTTTCGAAATAAAAAGCCCAAAGCCGAACAAAGGCCAATGCCTTGAGGTATTAGAGAGGTTTTTACGAACCCAAGCCGTTTACGGAAGCCCTAATACCGTCAAGACTTATTACGCCATGCCTTACAACCCGTACGGCTCGCGAAAGGAGCAATACTCGCATTGGCCCGGCAAGTCCCTCGACTTAGAAAACGAAGTTTTACTCGGCGCCGAGTTTTGGGATTTGATCGGGGGGCCCGGTACGTACGCGGAACTCTTAAATATATATCGCAAAGTGGGGAAGGAAAAAGGGCCCGACATTATTCAGAACCTAGTTAGAACTAACTAAAAACCCGGTTAGGCCGAATTATAGATAAGGGTTTCCTAAAGGTCGCGAAGCTGTTGGGCCTCCCGACGGCGCACGCGTATACGTAATAAATTATGGGGGATACAAAGAACAAGGTGCCCGGGTGGACGACGTTGTACCTGAACCTGTACGACGTGTTGGGGTACGTCGCGCCGGGCTTCATCCTTATAGCGGGCCTGCTTATAATCGGTGGTCGGTACGGCTTCTGCGAGTACGAACTCCGCGTCGCGGCCCTGGAGCATCTCGTAAATACGCTCGGGTTATATACCGCTGCGGGGGGTGTTGTGGCGTGTTACCTCGCCGGGAACTTCCTCGCTGCGCTTAGTAAAATCCCCGAGCGCTTGAACTGGTTCGGCCTGGACCGCGTCCCGGAGTACCTTTTCGTCCGCCCCGACGATAAGGGGCCGTATTATAAACGCGGAGTGACGCCGGAAGTGTTGGAGCGATTCGCCCGGGCCTATTATTTAGTTTTTTTACGGGACGATGCCCCCGACGAGGCCGCCCCGTATTTGGCGTTTCTCCGTAAACTCGTCGGAGAGGAGAGATTGCGGTATAAGGGGATTTTGTGGGACTGCTACGATTACCTTTTAAGCCGCGAGCCGGCACAGCATTACGCGGCGTATTCTTTTTTATCTTTGCAAGGTTTTTTCCGGGCCGTGACCGCGGCCGGGGTTATCCTCACGGCGTTCGCCTTCGCCGTCGTCGACTACGGCGGGTTCTCCGGCGTCGACGCGGCGTGGCTCGCCGTACCCGTTCTCATAACGCTGTTTTCGATTTCGCGCTACGTAAAGTTCGCCCGCCAATTTTATTACCAGACGCTGAGGTCTTTCGCGGTGGTGGTCGGTGAGTAGGATAGGGAAGAGCATCTGGAAACTCCTCACCTCCCTCGAGCTCGGGGTGGTCCTCGTGGTCGTCCTGGCGGCGTTCATGGTCGTGGGGGCGCTGTTGCCGCAGGGGATGGACGACGAGTTCTACCTCAAGGCCTGGGACGAGGGGACGTACCACGCCCTCCGCGACCTCGGCCTGCTCGACGTCTTCCACCGGCCTATATTCCTCGTACCCGCAATTCTCTTGGGCGTCAACCTCCTGTGCTGCTCGATAGATATTCTCCGCAAGTTCTTGCCGAAGACCATAACGGCGCGCTACGTTGTCTCGGCGCTCTACCACCTGGCGTTGGTGGGGATGTTCGCCGGCTTCTTCGCGACCTACCTCTTCTCGTACGGCGGCGAGCTGACTATAAAGCCGGGCGAGTCGGTTCACGTGCCGCTGAAGAAGGGCGAAACGGCGTGGGCGAAGCTCGCGCCGCGGCTCGGCCTCGCGGCGCCGCAAAACGAGGAGACGCCCTACGAGCTGCGCCTTAAGAGCTTCGAGACGACGTACGTCGAGCGGGAGGGTAAGACATTCGTCAAGGATTGGATAAGCGAGCTCGAGGTCGTCGCGGACGGCGCCGTCGCGGCGGCCAAGCGCATCGAGGTGAACGACCCGCTGGTCTACGGCGGCATGAAATATTACCAGGCGTTCTTCGACCAGAAGATAAAGTTCGACGTGGACGGCGAGGAACAGGAAGTCGGGCCCGGCGAGCCGCTGGCGGTGGGCGACGAGACGCTGATGGTTTCCACCGTCAAGAGCGGGAGCCTCCTCGGCGACGACGGCCCGACGCCGCTGGGGCCGTACGTCGAGCTCAAGGAGATGCCCAAGGACAAGTGGCACCGCGTCACGAAAGACGTCCGGCCCGGGCGGCGGCTGGACCGCGGCAAGCCGGTCGATGTCGGCGCGCGCCGCGTTACGTTCGTATCGTTCGAGGAATCGAGCGGCCTTACGTACAAGCGCGACCCGGCGGTGAAATTTTTGTGGGTATTGTGGATCGCGTTTACGGCCTTGATCGCGGTGCGGATATACGTCCAGGAGTCGGCGCTGACGTGGTTCCGAAAGGAGCGGTAGGGCGGCGGCGGCCCGCGGCGCGGGCTTTTTTTTATTGCGAGAAAACCTTGCATATTGAGGGCTAAAGATATATTATATAAGGGGTTAGCTTTTTACGCCGTTGGAGGACCCGGGTGGCTCGGAAGAGGAAAATCGACGAGAAGATCGAGGCCCGCATAAAGGAGCTCGAAGACGAGCTGCTTTCGCTGAAGGCGGACTACGTCGGCGCGGCCATAGACGAGCTGCGCCGGCCCAAAGGCCCGTTCGCGGTCGTCACCTTCCGCGTCGGCGGGAAGACTTTCGCGTTGCCGCTTTGGTCGGTGAAGAGTATTTCGCGCGCGGTAGCGATTACCGATAAAGGCGAGCTCGGCCCGGGCTTTGCCGGCGTCATAACTTATCACGGCGAGCTCGTCCCGGTTTTGGACGGGGCGGCGCTGGGGAGCGAAGGCCGCGAGATAGACGTCGGCGACCACATTATTTACTTCACCGCCGGCGACCGTCGCGTGGCGCTCGTCGTCTCGGCGGTACTCGACGTCGAGACCTTCGACAGCGAGAAGATCGTCTCGGCGGGCGACGCCGGATTGCCGCGCCGGCCTTTCCTCGGCATCTACGAACAGAACGGCGGCCTTACGCGTATCCTCGAGCCGTCCGCCCTGTTGCCCGACGTTACCGCGAGAGCCGCGAAGGACGACGTGGAGGCCGAGCCGGACGCGACGCCCGAAACCGACGGCGACGAATCCGCGGAATGAACAAGGCGTTCGAACTAGGCGAGAGAGAATTCCAAACGCTGAGCGGCCTCCTTCGGGCCCGCCTCGGCCTGGATTACCCACCCCAGAAAAAGTCGGAGCTCGAGAAGGCGTGCGCCCCGGTGAGCGACGACCTAGACGCCGCCGAATTCTGCTGCAAGGTGGCGTCGCCCTCGGGGGAAGCGCTGCTGGAGCGGTTAGTCAATCGACTGACGGTGGGCGAGACTTATTTCTTTCGCATCCAGGCCCACTTCGACGCCCTTAAGAGCGTCATCCTTCCGGGGATATTTAAAAAGCGCGCGGGGGAGAAACGTTTGCGAATATGGAGCGCGGGATGCGCTTCGGGGGAGGAACCGTACTCGGTCGCGATGCTCATTTTGGAAACGCTGCCGGACCCGGCGAATTGGGAGATAGAATTCCTGGCCACCGACATCAACACTGATTTCCTCGCGTCGGCGCGCCGGGGGCGCTACCGCGAGTGGTCGTTCCGTAAAGTGGACGATTATTGGCGGAAGAAGTACTTCAAACGGGCCGACGGCGAGTGGCAGGTCGCGCCCGAAGTCCGGGCGCTGGTGAAGTTCGTGCGGGCCAACCTCGTCGACGAGCGGGATAATGCGGCGGCCGCCGGCCCGGCGTTTTTCGACCTGGTCCTATGCCGCAACGTTTTCATCTATTTCGACGAAGCGGCCATCGAGCGGGCGTCGGCGCTATTCCGGCGATACGTGGCGCCCGGCGGTTGGTTCGTCGGCGGCCACGCCGAACCTTTCGTCTACGACGACGATTTCGAGGCGGTGAATTTCCCCAGCGCCTTCGTATACCGCAAACTGACGCCGGAGGAAACCGCGGCCGCCAAGAGACCGCCCCGGCCGGCGGAGCGGCCGCGTACGACCGTACGCACGCGGCCGGCCGCGAGCGAGCTCGAGCGGGCGGACCGCCTGGTGGCCGCCGGGCAAGACTCGCGGGCGCTGGAGCAGCTGGCCGGCCTCGTCTCCGCGCGCGAGGACGCCGAGTTGTATTGGCGGATGGGGCGCGTCCTCGGAAACCTGGGCCGGTACGAGGAGGGTCTGGATTGGTGTCGTCGCGGCACGGCGCTGGATAAAACTAACCCATATTGCTACTATATAGCTGCTCTCATCCAGGAAGAGATGGGCAAGAACGACGAGGCGTTCGAGAACCTCCGCCGTTCGCTGTATGTAGAAAAAAATTTCGTCCTGGGGCACTTTTCGATGGCGAGCTACCACCACTGGCGACGGGACGAGGAACGCGCCGCGCGGTCGTATCGCAACGTGTTAAAATTGCTCGAGGGCCGCGCCGAAAACGAGGAGATATCGGGCGACGGTTTGACCGTAGGCCGTCTGCGCGAAATCGTAAACCAAATCCTGTAACATGGCTGATATGGAAGACGAGAAGTTCGAGCTGCCCGAGCCCGGGGGGCAACCCCTCCAGGAAGACGTCGACTGGTCGGCGCTCTTCGACGCCATGGGGGATATGGTGGAGGAAGAGAAGGTCGCCGACGTGTTGACGGACCGTGCCCGGGCCCTGGCCCGGGTCGAGGAAGACGCGACCGCGGAGGCGGGCGACGTGTATACGTTGTTCTCGCTGGGGCTGGAACGCTACGCGTTATCGGCGGCCGCGGCGCGCGAGGTCCTCGAGCTACCGACGATAACGCCCATACCGGGGGCGGCCGCTGCGATAGCGGGTCTGTTTCACCGCCGCGGGCGGATATTAGTCGCGTTAAATACCAAAAGCTTGTTGGGGCTGGAGGAGAACGGCCGGTACGGCAACGCCGTCGTACTTACCGGCGAGCCGGCGCGCGTAGCCTTGCTGGTGGACGAAGTAGAGGCCGCCCGGATTATACCGTCGGGCGCCATATACCCGGGCGACGTCGGCGGCCGCGCCATAGCCGGCATTACGCCCGACCGTTATATCGTATTAGATGCCGAGGCGCTGCGCGCGGAAATCAGGGGGGTCGTGGGTACCGAAACGAGGGGTATTTAGGAGTGGTGCTCAAGGGAAAACTGGAAGATATGCCGGTCGTGGACGTGCTGCAGTTCATCTACGCCAGCCGGCGCAGCGGTACGCTCCATCTCGAGAGCCGGGACCGGCGGGGGTTCGTCGTTTTCCGCGACGGCAACATCGCCCAGGCGTCTACCAACGCCGCCGAGAACAACCTCGGCCATATCCTCCTTGCGCGAGGGCTTGTCGAGGAGGGCGAGCTGGCCCGGGCGGTCGAAGCCCAGCGTTCGGACTACAGCGATATGCCGCTGGGGCGGGTCCTGGTGGAGACGGGCCTTCTGAGCGAGGAAGAGGTGAAGGCCGCGGTCGAGGAACAAATCGAGGGGGCCGTCCGCGACTTCGTCCTCTGGCTCGACGGCGATTTCGTCTTCGAGTTGGGGACGGCGGCCGCGCCGGCGGACGACGTGGCCGTACCGGTCGAGGGCATCCTGCCGGGTGTCACCGTCGATACCCAACATCTCCTTTTAGAATGTATTAGGATTTTCGACGAACGTAGTAAGCCGTCGGCGGAGCCGTCCGCCGAAGGCGCTGCGGCCGAACCGGCGGTTGAAGTTACGCCGCCCGAGGATGTGGAAGAACCGGCGCCGCCGACGCACACCGTTTACGTATACTCGGATAATGAACCCCTTTGCGCGCTGTTAGCTTCGGTGGCTGCGAAGAAGAAGGTCGACTGCCGCGCGTTACAATCGTTCGCCGAATTAATGTTGGCGGTGGAGAGCACGATGCGCGCCGACCGCTTGCCGGTCGTCGTCCTCGACGCCGACTTCTGCGCCGGGGACCGTCCGCAGGAGCGCGGCACGCGCGCCGCCGAATTGGTGGTTAAACTAAAACGCGCCGCCCGAGCGCTGGAAGTCGTTTGCCTTTCGTCGCGAGCGGAGCACCCCCTGCGTATCGCCCTCCTCGAGCGCCACGCCCGCGCCCTCGTCGGCGTGCCGCCGAAGCCCCTTTTAAGGGAGATGCCGCCGGGGCCCGAAGTAAAGAACTTTATCCGCGAACTTTGGACCGTCGTCGTCGAGGCGTTACGCAACTACGAGAACGTCTACGTGAAGAAAAAGTGGCGGGAACGGATCAGCTCCCTCGAGGCTTACCTGTTGAAGCTCAAGCGGTTCGTCCGCGAAGCCCAGAAGTCGAGCTTCACGTTTATGGTCTCGCTCGACCTCCTAAACCTCATCTCGGAAAATTACGAGCGCGCGTTGTTGTTCGTCGTACGGGAAGGGGTGGCCGGCGGGATCGGCGGCTTCGGCGACGCCGCCGACGGTACGCCGCTCGGGATTATGGCCAAAAACGTCGAGGTCTCCCTCGACGAACCTTCCGTATTCCGGACGGTTGCGGAACGGAAGACGACGTATCGCGGCAGGCCGGACCAGGGTCAAACGGTCCACCGGCGCTTTTTCGAACAGATAGGCGAGCCCAAGAACGGCGAGGCGGTGGTGGTTCCGCTGTTGTCCGGCGGCCAAACGCTCGCGATGATCTATTGTGACAACGGCGAGGCCGCCGAGCCCCTCGTCTACGACGAGCTGTTGGACCTCCTCTCCAACCAGACGAGTATTCTATACGAGCGGATGTTGGCGGAGACGTTGCCCCGGGCCGCCCGCGATTAAAAACCGAGCCTCGAGGCGGTTGCGGCCGCCCGAGAAATTTAGTATAATTACCGCGTTAAACGTTGGGCTCCGGTAAAGAGTCGAAACGTAGAATGCGCGGATTACGCGGGAGGTACCTGCGATGTATAAATGGCTAGGAATTATCGTTTTGATATTTACCGTCGCTTTCGCGGCCGGGTGCCGGCGTACCGGCGGCGGCCCGGCCTACTACGGCGGCGGCGAGGAAGAGAACGTCGTCGAAGGGTCCGTCGTCGTGGGCGAGATCGTCCCCGCGGATAAGGATGTCGGCGAGGAGATAGACGAGTTCGCCGCGGGCGGCGAGTTCTCGACCAAGGGGCCCGGCACCGCCGAGAAGGCGGCCGGGGAAACGGCCGCCAGCGCCGCCGCCCCCTATACGGGCGGCGTAATCGACGGCTACCGCGTACAGGTCATCGCGAGCTCGTACCAGGACAACGCCGATAACGTCGCGGACCAGGTCCGCGCGGCCTATCCCGGCACCGGCGTCTACGTCGAGCACGTCCAGGGTTTGTATAAAGTCCGCATCGGCGACTACGGCGACCGCGCCGCGGCGGAGGCCATGCGCGACCG
>DATKVX010000081.1 GCA_035529855.1 bacterium | reverse complement strand
CTATAAAATATTCTACGCGCCGGTCGCGGAGCGCAACCAGGTGCTGACGGAGATATTCCGGGCCAAGGCCGTCGTCGTCGGCTCGCCCACCGTCAACCGCGGCTACATCTCGACGCTGGGCACGTACATGGAGGACCTGCGCGGCCTGGGTTTCAAGAATAAGGTCGGCGCCGCGTTCGGCTCGTACGGCTGGAGCGGCGAAGCGGTCAAGATTATTGAGGAACATCTCGAGCGATGTAAGATAACGGTGGCGGCGCCCGGCGTCCGCGCCAAGTGGCAGCCCACCGCCGACGACCTGGCGGCGTGCGCGGAGCTGGGCCGCGAGGTCGCCCGGGCCGTGAAAGGGGCGTAGCGTGGCGGCCGAGTATAGTCCGCAGTGTCTTTATAATTTAACCTACGGCCTGTACGTCGTGACGGCGTGCGCGGACGGCAAGGCCAACGGCCAGATAGCCAACGCCGTCTTCCAGGTTACGGCGGACCCGGCGCGCGTCGCCGTCAGCCTGAACAAGGAGAACCTGACGCACGAGTACGTCTCCCGCGGCGGCGTCTTCGGCGTATCGGTGTTGGCGGAGGAGACGCCGATGACGTTCATCGGCCTGTTCGGCTTCAAGTCGGGCCGCGGCGTCGACAAGCTGACCCGGGTGGAACACAAGGAGGGCTCGAGCGGCTGCCCCCTCGTCACGGAGAACGCCCTGGCGGTGATGGAGGCCCGGGTCGTAAGCTCGCTCGACGTCGGGACCCACACCATCTTCGTGGGGGACGTCGTCGCGGGCGAAGTGCTCCGGGAGGGCAAGCCGCTGACGTACGCCTACTACCGCGATACCAAGAAGGGCAAAGCCCCCAAGACGGCGCCGACCTACCACGGCGGCCCGTCGTCACGAGCGAAGGAAAGGAGCGAAGCGGGTATGAAGAAATACGTGTGCCAGGTGTGCGGGTACGTTTACGACCCGGCCGCGGGCGACCCGGACGGCGGCGTCGAGCCGGGTACGACTTTCGAGGACCTGCCGGACGACTGGGTCTGCCCGGTGTGCGGCGCGGCGAAGGACCAGTTCGAACCGGAGGAATAGGCCGAAGAGAGGGCCCCATATGCAGAGGTATAAATGTCTGGCGTGTGAGTACGTCTACGACCCGGCCGCGGGCGACCCGGACAACGGCATCGAACCGGGTACGCCGTTCGAGGAGCTGCCGGACGACTGGGTGTGCCCGCTGTGCGGCGTGGGCAAGGACATGTTCGAGCCGGAGGAGTAGGCGAAACTTAGCGCCGATAACGGTTTCGAACTCGGAAACACGGCCTAGCCGGCCGGGTTTTGCCTTTACGGGAAGCCTTAAAAACGTCTACGGTTTTTTTAGGACTTGCGTGAATCCGTGAACGTTATTAATATATTTACTAACCCTTTTATGAACCAGCTGGTTTACTGGTAAAATACGAAGTGGTACTAGAGAATACAACGTGGAAAGAAGTTGTGCGGGACGCGCTGGCCCGTTTGGGCGGAGAGGGCCATTTGTCAGAAATAAATGAAAAAGTAGAAGGCCACCCGAAAACAAATACCAATCCCACCTGGCGCGCTACTATCAGGAAGGTAGTAAGGCAGTATAGGGATTTCGAACCTTTGGGCGGGGGCCATTACAGGTTACGTGAAGTAATAGTACCTGACGTAGAACCTGACCGCTTCGTCGGGGAACCCGAGGTAGATCACGGTGCGGCTCAGGGTATGTTAACCGTGGTGGGTAATGCCTATGGTTATGAGACTTTCGTTTCGCGACGTGATCAAAACACCCGTACATTTCAAGCGAACCGCTTATCCGAATTTATTACTGTATTTGAGTGCCCGACTGTGGCCACGGGGCCTAACCAACGAAAAATCAGGGAAATCGATGTTATATGGTTAGGCGAAGATGACGAAGGCCTATACCCCGTTTATGCTTTCGAAGTCGAGATGACTACCGGCGTAAAGGATGGCTTGGATAGATTATTGAAAATCCCAGAGAGGATAAATACGGCGTTATTCGTAATCGGCCCATCCGAAAAGGAACGGGTTCTTTTCGACAAGTTCACGAATCAACTTCCCTTTAGGCGGTTTAAGGAACGATTTAACTTCAGCCTTTATTCTGAATTAGAAGATTTGTATAATTCCGTTCTGACGCACGAGGAAGCACGTAGGTCATTCGGCCCGGTAAACCCGCGTTAGATTTAGTATAATTAACTTTACTTTTCCCCGGTTTTATCATAAAATCCCGCGATGGACGTTGGCCTCTTAGGCCTGCCGAACGTCGGCAAGTCCACGCTCTTTAACGTTTTGACCGGTTGCGGCGCGGCGGTAGGTCCCTACCCTTTTACCACCGTCGAGCCCAATAAGGCCGTGCTGCCGGTCCCCGACCCCCGGCTCGAGGAATTGGCCGCGCTGGTGGGCGCCGAGGAATTCCGGCCCGCCCGTTTGCGCGTCGTCGATATAGCGGGCCTGGTCGAGGGCGCGCGCGAAGGCCTCGGCCTGGGCAACCGCTTCCTGGCGCACGTCCGCGAGATGGACGCGCTCTTCTATGTCGTCCGCCTCTTCGCCGACGCGGACGTGGCCTTCGCCGGCCGCAAGGAGGCGCCGGCCGTGCTGGACGGAGCCGGCGACGTCGAGGCGTTGACGGTGGAGCTCGCGCTCGCGGACCTGGCGACGGTGGAGCGTCGCCTCGAGAAGACGAGGCGAGCGGCCAAGGGTAAGAAGGGCGGAGCCGCGGAGCTCGCCACGCTCGAGAAACTCTGCGAAGTCCTCGACGCCGGGACGCCGGTGCGCGCGCTGGATTTGAGCGAAGACGAGCGGGCGCTCGCGGACGAGCTGTTCCTGCTTACGGCCAAGGCCGCGGCGTACGTCGGCAACCTGGGCCGGCCGGGGCAAGCGGAGGAAGAGGAGGCGTTCGCGGCGCTCGAGCGCCGGGGCGCGGCCGACGGCGCGCGCGTGGTCGGCGTTTACGGCAAGCTGGAGGAAGAGCTTTGCCGGTTGGAGGCCGACGACGAGGAGTGTATGCGCGCCGAATACGGCCTGACGTGCCGCGGCCGCGACGAGCTGCTCGCCGCCGGCGCCCGTCTCCTGAACCTGATAACGTTTTACACCGTCGAGGGAACCATAACGAGCGCGTGGCAGGTCCCGGCGGGGACGACGGCGCGCGGGGGCGCGGCGCGAATTCATTCCGACCTCGCCGAGCATTTCATCCGCGCCGAGGTGGTAAGCGCGGCCGACTTGCTGGCGGCGGCCTCGCTCAAGGAAGCGCGCGCGGCCGGCGGGGTCCGCACCGAAGGGCCCGACTACGTAATAGCCGCCGGCGACGTCATCACCATAAAGCATGGCGCGAAATGACGAATTTACCAAGGAGGAGTGTAATTGAAACCTTTTGAGATGTTAGTTATGATAAACCGGGGTCTGGGCGAAGAGGGCCTGGCGACGTGCCGCGAGCGCCTCGACGGTTGGCTCGCGGAGAACGGCGCTAAGGTCGACGAAGTCTTCGACCTGGGCGAGATGTCTCTCGCCTATCCGGTAAAAAAGAATAAGCGGGCCCGGTTCCTGTTGTTCTGGTTCGACGGCCCGGGCGAGCTGCCCCAGGCCATGGCCCAGCGGATCCGCGTCGACGAGGAGATATTGCGGCATCTGCTGATTCATCGCGACCCCGCGGCTATCAAAACCGTGAAGCGCGCGAGCGAGGAGAGGGGAAATGGTAAGAGGGGTTAACAGGATAGTCTTGATGGGAAACCTCACCGCGGACCCGGAGTTGCGGTACACCCCCCAGGGTACGGCGACGGCCAATTTCCGGCTGGCGGTGAACCGCGCGTACCGCGACGCCGAGGGCGAGTTGAAGGAAGATGCGCAATTCTTCAACGTCGTGTCGTGGGCAAGGACCGCGGAGCTCTGCACCCAGTACTTGAACAAGGGCCGCGGCGTCTTGGTCGAAGGGCGGCTCAACGTCCGCGATTACGAAAAGGAGGGCGAGCGGCGGTGGATTACCGAGATAGTCGCCAGCCGCGTCGTCTTCCTGGGCGGGCCGGAAGGCGGAGGAGGTGCGGGCGGCGGCGCCGAACTCGGCGACGACGTCCCTTTCTATTAGCCCCCGACGGTCGGCATCACGGAAGCAGCGAGGAGAACCGATGGCGAAGATGAAAGTCCGCCGAGCGGTCAAGAAAAGGCATTGCCGGTTTTGCGCCGACAAGGTCGAATATATCGACTATAAGGATATCCTGCTTATTCGGCGGTACATGAGCGACAAGGCCAAAATAAAGGCGCGGCGCTCTACCGGTAATTGTTCGCAACATCAACGGCAACTGTCGCGGGCGATAAAACGCGCGCGGTTTATGGGTTTGTTACCTTACTTACGAGAGCTGTACCGTTAGGCGCAGCCGTACCCGGGTACTTTTATGGAGCTAATATTATTGCAGGATGTCGAGAAGCTCGGGCGCCGGGGCGCGGTCGTGAAAGTGGCCGACGGCCACGCCCGCAACTACCTTATCCCGCGGGGTTTGGCGGTCCCGGTGACGGGCAAAAACCGGGCGGCGCTCGTGGCCGAGCTGGAGCGCGTCTCGAGCCGCGAAAAGCGCGTCCGCGAAGGCGCCCAGGAGGAAGCGGCGCGGCTCGCGGAAGTGGCGCTCAAGTTCGAAAAACTCTGCAACGAGGCCGGCGAGCTCTACGGGAGCGTGACCGCCGGCGAAATCGCGGCGGCGCTCGCTGAACGCGGCTTCGACGTCGACCGCAAGCTGGTGTCCTTCGACGAGCCCGTATCGCACATCGGGATATTTACGGCCCGGGTAAGGCTCGTCGAGGGCGTAGAGGCGCCGGTGTCCGTAACCGTCGTACGCCCGGAGGAGTAGCGCCGATGGCGAGGGCGCGGGAATACCCGGCAAGCTTCGACGCGGAGCGTGCGGTGCTCGGGGCCATGATCCTGGACCGCGACGCCCTGCACGAGGGGCTGGAGCACCTCGAGGACGATTGTTTTTTCGGGCCCAATCACCGCCACATCTACGCCGGTTTGCTCGATTTATTTAAGGACAAGGCCGACGTGGACGTCGTCACACTGGCCGACGCGCTCAAGCGGCGGGGGAGGTTGGAGGACGCGGGCGGCACGGCCTACCTGCTTTCCTTGGTCGAGGACATAACGACCGTCGCCTCTTTCTCGCACCACGTCAGACTGCTCGAGGAGAAGTACGTACTCCGCTCGCTGATAGACGTTTCGGTGAACCTCGCCGAGCGGGCGAGCGGCGAGCGTGAAGACCCGCACCTCCTGCTGGACGAGACCGAGGCCAAGGTATTCTCGATCGCCGAGAGACGGTTGAAGCAGGACTTCGTGGCGGTGGGCGACGTTATAGGCGACGTTTACGACGCCATCGAGGCGCGGGCGAAGAAAAAAGAGTACATATCCGGCCTCGAGACCGGTTATCTGGAAATAGACGACCTTACGGGGGGCTTCCAAAAACAAAACCTCATCATCCTGGCGGCGCGCCCCGGCGTGGGGAAGACGGCGCTCGCGCTCAACGTAACGCAGAACCTGGCGTTGGACCGCGGCGTGCCGGTGGCCGTCTTCTCGCTCGAGATGTCGCGGGAGGCGCTGGCGCACCGGCTGCTGTGTTCCGTGGCGCGGGTCGACCTGAGCCTGGTGCGGTCCGGCCGGCTGTCGTCCATGATGTGGCGGCCTTTGACCGAGGCCGTCAACCGGCTTTCCGGCGCGCCCATATACGTCGACGACTCGCCGACCCTCAACGTGCTCGAGATGCGCGCCAAGGCTCGGCGGATAAAGGCCCGACGCGACGTCCAGCTTATCGTCGTCGATTACTTGCAGATGGTCCACGGTTACGGCCGGTACGAGAACCGCCAGACGGAGATAGCGGCCGTATCGTCCTTCCTCAAAGCGCTGGCCAAGGAGCTCGACGTCCCGGTGCTGGCGTGCGCCCAGCTCAGCCGCGCGGTGGAGCGGCGGATCTCGGGCGAGCCGCAGCTCTCGGACCTGCGGGAGTCGGGCGCGCTTGAGCAGGACGCCGACGTCGTGATGTTCCTCCACCAACCATCGGCCGACGGCGACGGCGAGGACCGACACTTCGCCGAGACGGACGTCATCGTCGCCAAGCAGCGCAACGGCCCCACCGGCCGGCTGAAGTTGTTGTTTATTCGCAAGTACACCCGTTTCGAAAACGTAACGCGCCGGGACGACGCGTTCGGTTCCGCCGTCACGGAAGCCGAGGAGGCGTTTTAGGCCTTGAGCGGCGAGCGTCACAGCGTCGCCGCGGCGGACGCGCTTCGTAGCAGGGCGCGCGCCGCCCCGCTCGAGCGCCGACCCGTGGCCGACCGTGACCTGTGGCAGAACCGCGTCTACGTGGACGTTGACGCCTTCGGCCGGAACGTGCATGCCATCCGGGCCCACGTAAGCCGCCACCGGGAGCTCTTGGCGGTCGTCAAGGACGACGCCTACGGCCACGGCGCGGCCGAGCTGGGCCGCGTCGCCGTCGCCGAAGGGGTGGACGTTCTAGGGGTGGTGAACGTGGACGAGGCCCGGGCGCTCCGCGTGGCCGGCATTACGTCGGCCATACTCGTGCTCGGCGTAACGGCGCCCGCGGGCGCACACGAGATCCCGCGGTGGGGCGTCGGCACCGTCCTGTGCCAGCTCGAGTTCGCCGAGGCGTTGGACGCCGGCGCCCGGGAGGCCCGTCAGCGCGTGCCGGTGTACGTGAAAGTCGATACCGGGATGGGCAGGTTGGGCATCGCGCCGCGCGACGCGCCGAGGTTTTGCGACCGCCTTCGCGATTTCCCGTACCTCTCCCTCCAGGGGTTGATTACGCACCTGCCGGACGCCGAGGATAGGGACTTCTCAGGGGGGCAGGTAGAGATTTTCCGCGGCCTAATCGACGAGGTAAGGCGCCGGGGCTACGCCGTGCCGCGCAACCACCTCGCCAACAGCGCGGCCATCCTCGAGCTGCCGGACGCGTACTTCAACATGGTGCGAGCCGGCATAATTCTCTACGGCCTATACCCGTCGGACGGCATCGCCCGTTCCATACCTCTCGAGCCCGTAATGACTTACCGGACACCCATAATTTTCGCGAAGGAGGCCCGGCCCGGCGAGACCATTTCGTACAAGCGGTTGTACGAGGTGAAGGAGAAGAGCACGGTCGTTACGACGCCGCTTGGGTACCGCCACGGTTATCCCCGCCTGTTATCCAACCGTGCCGAGGGCCTTTGGCGGGGCCGGCGGGTGCCGGTAGCCGGCGCGGTATGCATGGATATGACGATGTTCGACCTCGGCCCGGGCGCGCGGCCGCGGCTGGGGGAGGAGATCACCGTCTTGGGCCGCGACGGCGACGAGGAAATCAAGGCCGACGAGCTCGCCGCCCACGCCGAAACGATATCGTACGAGCTGATAACGTCGTTGGGCATGAGGTCGCGCCGGTACTACCTGCGAGGCGGCCATCTCTATCCGGACCCGCGCGAAAGGCGGGCCTTGAGCGGCCAGTACTTTTGAGTACGTGTCCGCCCGTTTTGCCTCCTGTCTCGCATAGGCGTTAGTTATGTTTTGGGTAAGGATAGCGTTGGAGGCGTGTGCGGCCGCCGCTTTGGCGGCCGTCGTCTATCATTACGTCGGCTATCCGCTGCTACTGCGGTTGGCCGCGGCGCTGGGTCGCGCGCCGGCCGAACCCGCGCCGTTAACCGTCCTACCCACTTTGTCCGTAATCATCCCGTGTTATAACGAGGCCGGGACCTTGCCGGCCAAGTTGGAGGACCTCCGCGCCGCCGATTACCCGGTGGACGAGGTCGAAATCGTCGTCGTCTCCGACGGCTCGAGCGACGAGACCGAGGCCGTCGCGCGCGGTAACGAGGGCGTACGCGTCGTGAGCTGGCCCGAGAGGCGCGGCAAACCCGCGGCCCTGAACGCCGGCGCCGAGCAGGCGACGGGAGAGGTGTTGGTCTTTACGGACGCCAACGCCCGCGTTCCGCCCGAGTCGCTGCGCGAGCTCGTCGCGCCGTTTGCCGACCCGCGCGTCGGCGCCGTATGCGGCGAGCAGGTGGTTACGCGCGGCGCCTCGAGCGAGCGCGCTTATTGGCGCTGGGAGGCGCGTATCAAGGAGTTGGAGGCGGCCGTCGGCTCGGCGGTGGGCGCGGACGGTTCGCTGTACGCCGTGAAGCGGGGTCTGTATAAAAGGGTCCCCGAAGGCCGGCTTCTTATGGACGATTTCTTCGTGTCGTTGGAGGTCGTGGCGGCGGGCTACCGGCTGGCGTACGCGCCGGCGGCGGTGGCGTACGAGGAGGCGCTGGACGACGGCCGCGGCGAGTTTAAACGGAAGGCGCGTATCATGGCCGGGTCCGTGGCCGCGCTGGCGGCGCTCGACGTTGCTATATGGCGGCGGCTTCCGTGGCAGCTGTTCTCCCACAAAATTTTACGCTGGCTGGGCCCCGCTTTCCTCGCCGTGGCGTTTGGGGCGTCGGCGGCCGCGACGGCCGCGGGCAGCGTCTTCGGCGCCGTCTTGCTCGCGGTGCAGTCGTTGTTTTACGGCGCGGCGGCGGCGGGGTGGCTATGGCGCGGGCGGCGGGCGCCGCTCTTGTTCCGCGCGCCCTATTTCTTCGCGTTGGCGAACGCGGCGCTGGCGTACGGTTGGTCGCAGTATTTCTTCGGCGGGAAAAAGCCGGCCTGGGAAAAGTTGCGCTGACGAAGTCCGGGAATAGCGCGGTTACAGGCAACGTGGCGGTTTTAAAATGAGACGCGCGTCTATCGTATCGGTGTTTTCGTTAATACTGCTCGCGAGTTGCGGCCGCGGCCCGGCCGAATACAGCGCCGAGCGCCGGGCTATGGGGACCGTCGTCCTGGCCCGGGCGGTAGCGGCGGACGAGGAGACGGCGCGGCGGGCGGTGGAGGCCGCGCTGGAGGCCGTGGCGCGGGACGAGAAGGTGGCCTCCTATTGGGACCCCCGGAGCGAGCTGAGCCGTTTGAACCGAGCCGCGGCCGAAGGGCCGACGGAGGTATCGCCGGAGTTGTTCGAACTGGTTAAGCTGGCGCGCGAGACGGCGGCCGCGACCGACGGCTATTTCGACCCGACGGTGGCGCCCGTCATCGAGCTTTACGGCATCAAGGGTGGGACGCCGCGCTGGCCGGACGACGCCGAGGTGGCCGCGGCGATGGAGGCCGTCGGCTACGAGAAAATTTTATTAGACCCGGAGGGGCGGACCGTCGCGTACGCGCGGCCGGGTATGGCGCTCGAGCTGTCGGGGATAGCCAAGGGGTGGGCCGTGGACCGCGCCGCCGCGGCGATGGCGAAAGAGGGGGCGACGGCCGGCCTCGTCGAGGCCGGCGGCGAGGTGGCCTGCTTCGGCGGCGGCCCCAAGGCCGGCGAGGAGTGGCGGGTGGGGGTGCAGCATCCCGACCGCGACGGCCTGTATGCGACCTTCGACCTCGCCTCGGGCGCCTGCGCCACCTCGGGCGGCTACGCCCAACGCTACGAGGCCGACGGCCGGAAGTTCAGCCACCTGTTCGACCCGCGGACCGGGAGGCCGGTCGACGGCCCGGCGGGGGTTACCGTCGTCGCGGAGACGTGCGCCCGGGCGGACGCGTGGGCGACGGCGCTGGCGGTAATGCCGGCTGCGGAGGTGAGCCTCCTGCTTAAACCCGCGGGCGCGCCGTCCTGTCTAATTTTACGCCGACGCGGAACGGCCTTGGAACACGACGTTTACGGCGAATTCCCGGATTTCAAAGAGATAACGGGTGTTAATTGACGGTTTGCGTTTCCTTGTAATATTATCGCCTTTATGGTATAATAAATTCGCTTGAGTAGAGGCGGCGAAAAATGTCGGTCGAACTTCTAGAGATGCGCGTGGCCGTGGTTACTCACGACCCCAACACGAACCGGCCGGTCCTCATTTTAAAGAACGAAGAGGCCGGTAAGATACTGCCTATCTGGATCGGCCCGTACGAGGCGTACGCGATTATGAGCGCCATCGAGGGCGTAGAGCCGACGCGGCCGATGACCCACGACCTCGTAAAAGCTCTGCTGGACGCGGTCG
This sequence comes from bacterium, assembly GCA_035529855.1. Taxonomy (NCBI): domain Bacteria; species bacterium. The sequence goes on along the minus strand of DATKVX010000081.1, from coordinate 11,216 downwards.
ACGCGCAAGTTGAACGCGTCGTCGTAAACGACCTCTCCGACAATACTTTCTACGCCAGGATAATCGTCGAGACCCGCGGGGGTACGATGGAGATTGACGCGCGCCCTTCGGACGCGATAGCGATAGCGCTCCGTACGGCGTCTCCAATATACGTATCCAAAGCCGTAATAGAAGTCAGCGGGGCCGACGCCAACGTCGACCAGGAAACCCGCGACGAGTTGGAAAGGATGCTCAAGAACCTTACCCCCGAAGACTTCGATTTCGACAAACCTTCGTAGGGGGGAGGAGGCGGCCTCTGGCCGAAGTCCGGGGCCGCGCGGCGGCATTCTCGGAAGCAATCCGCAAAGCCGCCGGTTGCGCGAAGACGGCGCGCCGGCGGCGTTCGTCTTATTAACCCGATTTCATTCACGGAGGAGAACGATGCGCCATAATACGTTGCTGGTACTCGTGCTCGCGGTTTTCGTTGCCGCGGCCTTCTTCGCCTGCAAGAAGAAGGAGGAGGTCGAGGCGCCGGAGACGGCTGCGGTAGAGGCGCCCCCCGTCGAGGGGCCCGAGGTAGCGACGCCGGGCGAGGCTGGCGCCGAACCGTTGGAGACGCCGGCCGAAGTGGCCAAGCTTCAACTCCTGGACGGCCTGGCCTACACCATAGCGGTCGTAGGCTGGGACAACCCTTTCGCGGCGACGATGTGCGGCCGCGTATTGGGTAATATCGCGACCCTGTCGGCGGCCGCGACCGGCGCCGAGAAGGATACGCTGGCCCGGGTCGAACTCGACCTCCGCGCCGTCAAGTCCAAGCTGGACGACGTCGTCGCTTCGGGCGGCACGCTGTCGCAGGAGGAGTTGGACGCCATCAAGGCTACGCTCAAGGAAACCGACGCGACGCTGGCCGGGCTTTACGGGTACGCCCCCACCCGCCGCCTTACCGAGGCCGAAGGCAACAAGCTCAAAGAAGGCTACCGGATGAAGGAAGAGAAGTTGAAGGAAGGCGGCGACATGAAAAAGGAGAAGTTTAAGGAAGGCGGCGACCTCAAGAAGAAGAAGTGGGCCGAACGCGAGGGCGAAGGTAAGTAACCCGATTTCGGCGACGTTAAAACCCCCCGGGCGACCGGGGGGTTTCTTTTTACGCGTACGTTAGCGTCGCCGCCGGAGCTCGCCGAGTTGGCTCAGCCGGTAATAGCGCGTAATCAGCAGCGCGGCGCCGTAGACCGCGGCACCCCAGCACACATTAAGGAGAACCGGCCACCGCCACCCCAACGCGAGCGCCCCCGCCATAAGCACGGCGGCGGCCGCGGGCCTCAGCGCCAGCCGCCAGGGGTAAAGGCCGCGCATTTTGGTCCCGATTATTATGAGGTTGAGGGAGGTCGTCGCGAACGCGGCCGTGACCCCGGCCACCGCCGGCCCGAGATAGGATACGTACGGTATGAGGATGAGGTTAATGCCGACGGCCGTGGCCGCGCCCAGGGCGTTGGAGGCCAGCACGAGCTTCTGAAGGTTGAAGGCGAACAGCGTCGCCGCCGAGAGCTCGCGGATGAAGATGGCTACCAGCGCCCATATCAGCACCGCGAGCACGATCCACCCCTCGGCGTAGTCCGAGCCGTAGATGAAGGGGAATAGCTTATAGGCCACGATGGACGTACCCACCCCTATCGGGATGGCGAGGGCCACCAGGAATTTGAAAGCGGTTCGCGACGCGTCGCGGAAGGGGTCCGGCGACGACGGCCACAGCCGGGAAAGCATGGGGTAGATCGCTTCCCGGAAGGAACCCGCGACCAGCACCAGCCCTTCCACGATGCGGGCCGAGGCGCCGTAGATTCCTACCGCCCGGTCGCCGGCCAGCACTTTGAGCAGGACGGCGTCGCTGCGCCAGTACAGGCTCGCCACCAGGGCCGAGAGCGAGAACGGAACCGCCTCGGCGATGAAGCCGCGGAAGTCCGCCCACCGCACCCGGGCCGTAGGGCGCGCGAATTTGGCGAAGCACAGCGCGGCGCCGAAGAGGATGGAGAGCAGGTTGGCCGCGGCGTACAGCGCTATTAACGGCAAGACCCCCGCGCCCAGGCTGACCGCCAATATTACGAAACCGAGCGTGGCCAGGTTGTTGAAAACGAGCACCACGGCCACGAACTCCATCCGCTCGAAGCCCTGGAAGACGTCGGTGAACGACGCCAGCACGCTGGAGCAGCCTAGCGCGACCGCGGCGACCGCCGCGGCCAACGCGGCCTGGCTGCCCGTTACCGCATACACCGCGGCGGCGCCGGCGACGACGGCGGCGGCGCCGGTAATCCGGACGCCGAGCGACACCGTGAGGTATTTCGGCGCCGCGCCGCGGTTGCGCGCGACCTCCCGCACCACCAGCGGCGTCATCCCGGCCTGGAATATTACGATGACGAGCGTGATGGCGGCGAAGGAGAAGGTGAAGACGCCGAAGTCGCCGGCGCCCAGATGCCTCGCGATGATGACCGCGGCTGCGAAAGAGATAACCTTGGCCGTAAAGCGCGCCAGCGCCAGCGATATGTAGTTGCGGGAGAGACGTCTCTGGGGGGTCATGGTAAAAAATTAGGCCGAACGGGCCCGTCCGGCCGGGGCAGGCTACCGGTCGCGGCGGCGTTTATAGGGGGGTACTCTCCTCTTTGCCGCGAAGGCGGGGGATGATGGCCAGCACCGCTACTACGAAAACAAACGTGATGCGGTTGACGAGCGAGGATTGGTACAACGGCGCGACGAGGTTATGGGTGAGCCAGGCGATCAATCCCGCGCTCAGGCCTACGGCGGTGGCGGCGCGGAGGGGCGACGTTTCGCGTATGGAGCGGCGCGCGTCGAAGAATATGTAGAGCATGAATACCAAGAACGCCGCCAACCCTATCAGCCCCTGCTCGGAAGCTATGAGGAGCCAGGTATTGTGGACCGGGAACAGCATCTCGAATTCGACGCCCGTAACCTCGTACGCGAAGAAGGCCTCCGGGTAGTTGTTCAACCCCACGCCCACGGCGGGGTTGTGTTTGATCATCTCGAACGCGTTCCGCATGAGGGCTATGCGGACTTCGTCCTCCATCGTCTCCGTGAAGAACCGGACGCGCATGAAGAGCTTCTCCGACAACAGCGCGAATATTATGGCGAGCTGAACGCCGACGGCCACCGATACTCTCAGCGCGTGCCGTCCCAGCTGGGGGAAGCGCCGTACGCCCAGAACCAACAACGCGACCGCGGCCACGGCCATCGCGAAGAGGCCGCCGCGCGAGAAAGTAGTCAGCAGCGCGATGAGCGAGACAGCGAGCAGTACTATGATCACCCTGCTCTTCGCTTTGGACATCGGGTAGAAGAAGAACAGCGAGGCGAACAGCGGCAAGGTCAACTCGAAGAAGCCGGCCAGGAAGTTGCAGTACCCCGTCGTCCCGCAGGCGCGAATGGGGCTGGTCGGGTCGTAGGGCGTGGCGTGCGAGATGCCCATATAAACGCCGAACTTCGCCAGAATTTCGTACATTACCCACGGGTTGAGGAATTGCAATATGGCGGTGATCGACTGGAAGGCGACGTCGACCCCCAATATGACGATGACGATTTTGAGTTGGCGGTCCGTTTTGAGATAGTTCACTACTACCAGGAAGAACAGGAACATCTCGAACATCCGGACGAGCTCGAACGCGCCGTAGGTGTAGTCGAGTGCGAAGAACATCGACAGGAGGGCCGGTATGAAGAGTAATCCCAACGCCAACGCGGTGCGCGGGACCGTGAGCCCCGCGCCGCGACCGGCGGCGAATTCTATGGACCAAAAGAAAATGAAGAGGTATAGCGGGACCTCGTACGAGTAGAGGACCGGTACGTTCAGGATGCCGGGGTGCTCGATGTCCGGTATGGGGGCGAGGTAGCGCGCGATAAAGATGGGCAAGGAGATTACGAGCAGGTAGAAGAAAGGCGTCTTCACGTCGCGGAAGAAGAGCATCAACGCCAGAACGCCCAGGGTGAGCAAACCCGGCGCGAGGAATTTTAAGCCCAGGTTTACGTAAACCCAGGCGAGCGCCAACGTCGCCACTACCGCGACGAGTAGTATGAGAATTTTTGTCGTACGGTCGCGGGCCATGTAACAGGCCGCCCTTTCGTCAGCGACTCCGCCTGAGCGCGCTCAGGAGCCGGGCCACCGCCCGGGCGTAGTGGGTGCCGGGCCAGTATATCCGGCCGCAACTCGGGCAGCGCGCGAACATCTCCTGGGTCTTTCGCACGTGCGGCGGCAACTCTTCCAGCACGTCGTCCTTCGAGACCGAACGCAACGGTTCGTTGCACTCGATGCAGCGCGCCATGGCGTCGGCGGTGAACGTCAAATCGAAGCGCTGGGCCGCGGCGGCGAGCTGCACCAACACGTCGTCGTCTTCGACGTGAAATACTTCTATGTCGTCTCGAGCCGCCAGGTCGCGGCGGCGCGTGAGTAACGTCCTGCCCGTTTTGAGCGTCTCGCGCAACGTCGCGGCGCCGTCCCGGTCTCGGAGGTACGCGACGTCGTAGCCCAGCATCCGTAAGTAGCGCGCCAGCCGCCCCAAGGCCGCGTCGGCCAAAAACGTACGTCCGGCGCCCCCGTCCTCGTCCATGTCCCATCTTACCAGAGGGCGCGCGCCCAGCCTACCCACCCGGCCATCACGGCGGCCACGCCCAGCTGCACCACGACGTCCCACCGGCCCCGCTCGCCGCCGTGACGCAGGAAGCGGGAGTGCGACGGGAAGTACTTCTTATATTCCCGGCCCCGCACCAAATTCTCGACGTCGGGCAGCGCGCCGCCCACGGCTCCCAACGCCGTCGTGAGCGCGAAGCCGCCGAGCCAAGTATACAAAATTAAGGCCGCCGCCGCCATAAAAAGTTCTACCCTGCGGCTCAGGTCGTAGTGCGAGACCAGGTCCGCGGGCACGTGGGCCGCCACGCCCAACGCCAGCGCCGCCGCGGGGTGGGGCGCCAGCGCGCCCAGCGCCGCGCCGATAGCGACGTGGCCGTAGACCGACATCGGTTACTCCATCCACCTCGCGACCGCCGACAGCGGCCGCCGGCTGGAGCGTCCCCCCTGCGCGGGTACGCCCACCGGTACGAGCGCCACCGGCCGTTCGCCTTTTCGCAGTTCCAACGCCCGCGCCACCGCGCCGTCGTCGAAGGCGCCGACCCAACACGCCCCCAGGCCCATAGCGTGGGCGGCGAGCAACACGTTCTGGACCGCGGCCGCGGTGTCCTGGAGGCAGTAGAGCTCCCGGCCCCGCAGGCCGTAGGGCGAATCCTCGGGCGGGGCCGCGGCCACGCCGATGACCGCGGGCGCCTCCGCCACGAACCGCTGACCGAACGCCGCCGCGGCCAGGGCGGCTCTGGCGTCCGCCGCCGTCACGACGACGAACACCCACGGCTGCAGGTTGCCGGCTGTGGGGGCCCACCGCGCGGCCTCCAACAGCTTCTCGAGTTGCTCGCGGGTTACCGGCCGGTCCTCGAAGCGCCTGATGGACCGCCGCGTTAGTATGGCCTCGTACGTGTCCAAAACCTTAGGCCTCCCACCTGTTGCCGTATTCGTTTACCAAAACTTCGTCCAGCTCGTCCGCCACTTCCGCCACGCGTACCAACGCCCTCCGAGCTTCGTCGAAACCCAGGCCCCTCATCTCGCGGTTGACCTCGAGCCAGACGACGGCGTCGCGAACCGAAAATTTCACCGCGATGCGTTGTGCGTTCTCTTTGAGAAGGCGCTCGAAGAATTCTTCCCGCCGCGATTCGGGCACGGCCATAATGGGCGCCGCGACGTTGACGTAGTATTCGCCGCCTATCTCCAACAGCGATACGTAGATTTCGACCGAGCCTTTGTTGAAGCGCCAGAAATGCTGTTCGTCGTCGTAGCACTCGGCGGGCTCGAGGTCCGAAACCCTTCGGATTACGTTCTCGATAAGGCGGATGTATTCCTCGGCTTTAGCCGGCATCTTTACCCTTTAACGCGCAGCAGGCCCACCGGCGTTTGCTCGAGCTGTTGGCCCAGCGGGTTGTCGGTGCAGTTCCCCTCCACCCAACCGGCCTCCACGCCCGCGGAACGGCCCAGGCAATCGCAGTCGCCGTAGTCGCCCGCGTCTATTAAGGCCGTCTCGCAGCCGGTTCGCGTTTTTATCGCTTCCGCCGTTGCGTCGCCCTCCGCCGGGCCGTAAACGATGAGCCTGATGAGCGGTTCGAAGCTCTGTTTGCGGGTGCCGTCTATTTCGGCGACGCCGTGGCCCGTGACCTCGTAGAAGACGCCCCGCTTTCCGAGCAGCTTCGTTACCGCCGACAGGAACGCGGCCCACATCACCTGCGGCAGGCCCACCAGGTCTATCGCGGCCTGCATCTTCTCCGGAATACCCACGGCGCCGAAGCCGTACACCGGCTTCGACACGAAGCGCCACAGGACCCGGGCCCAGAAGCCCACCCGCAGGTCGTCGAACGGGACCGTCCGGCCCTGGCACAGCGATACGATTTTCGACGTAACGAGTATGGTATCGCCGGCCTTGCGGACCGCCGCCGTGTATTTGTCGACGAGTTCTACTATGTTGTCGCCGTACCCGACGACGTGCGTGCGGACGGGGATTTTTGCGACGTCGGCCATCGGGGCGAAACGCTTTGCCGCCAGCGTTCACTAATAGATAACACAAACGGGTAGTTCCCACAAGTTGAAACTAGGCGTGTAGGGGCCGTCGGGTTGACCGTACGGGTCGGATATGGTAGAATTCGCTTTCTTTAGTAACGAATTCGTTGGCGCGCGAGGGCGCCCGACCGTAAGAAATGCCCGAAATCTACATGGACAACGCCGCGACGTCTTGGCCCAAGCCGCCGGCGGTCCTGGAGGCTATGGCGTCCTACCAGGAGAATATCGGCGCGAGCGCCGGCCGGGGCGGTTACCGCCGCGCGGTGGAGGCGTCCCGTTTGATCTTCGATGCCCGGGAGGCCGTGGCCCGTCTGTTCGGCGTCGCCGACTCGCGGCGCATAATATTCACGTTGAATTGCACCGAGGGGTTGAACATAGCGCTGTGGGGTTGGCTGGACGAGGGCGACCACGTCGTGACGACGTCGATGGAGCACAACTCCGTGGCGCGGCCGTTGAACCACCTCAAACGGGAGCGCGGCGTAGAGGTGACGTACGTACGGTGTTCGGCCGAGGGGTTGTTGGACGCCGACGACGTCGCCCGGGCGATAACGCCGCGCACGCGGCTGGTCGCGGTGGTCCACGCGTCGAACGTGTGCGGCGCGGTGAACGACGTCGCCGCGGTGGGCGCCGTCTGCCGGGAGCGGGGCGTACCTTTCCTGGTGGACGCGGCCCAGAGCGCGGGCGCCGTACCCATGGACGTGGAGGAGATGAACGTCGACTTCCTGGCTTTTCCGGGGCACAAGGGCCTTATGGGGCCCCTCGGTACGGGCGCGTTGTACGTCGGCCCGAACGTGAAGCCGCGGCCCCTCTACCAGGGCGGTACGGGCACCCATTCCGAGCTCACGTTCCAACCGGACCACCTACCGGATCTTTACGAAGCGGGGTCGCACAACGCCGTCGGCCTTGCGGGGTTGAAGGCCGCGTGCGAGTTCGTGGCCGAGGTTACGCCGGCGGCCATAGGCGCCCGCAAGGCGAAGCTGGCGGAGCGTTTCGCGGCCGCGGTGGACGAGATGCCGGCGGTCACGTACTACGGCCCGCGGGACTTCGCGCGGCAGGCCGGCGTGTGCTCGGTGCGGGTGGAGGGGATGGACCCCGCCCTCGTCGGCCACGCGCTCGACGTGGAATACGGCGTTATGGTGCGTACCGGCCTCCACTGTTCGCCCCTGGCCCATACGACGTTGGGTACGTTAGACGCCGGGACGGTGCGTTTTTCTTTCGGATATTTTAACGATGAGGAGCAAGTAGACTTCGCCGCGCGGGCGCTGGCAGAGATAGCCCGCGGTGGGGGTAGCTGAGCTATGAGACGATATGCGTTAGTTACGGCCGCGTTCGCCGTCGCGCTGATGCTGGCGTGCGCGGAAGATGATACCGCGGAAATTTCCTCGTGGTCCGTGTATCGAGGCCCGATGAAGGGCGGCGTGAGCCTGCGGGACGCGGGCGCTTCGGGGCCGAACGACGTCTGGGCCGTCGGCGCGCGGGGGAAGATATTGCACTACGACGGCGTGTGTTGGACGTTCTACCCGGCCTCCGTTACGGACTTCGACCTCAACGCGGTAACGATTACCTCCGGGAGTTCCGGGTGGGCGGTGGGCGCCGACGGCGTCGTGCTCCGCTACCACAACGGCCAGTGGTATAATACCGTGCACCTCACCGGTTACGACCTCTACGGCGTGGACTTCGACGACGCCGGGACGGGGTTCGCGGTGGGCGACCACGGCGCTATTTTCCGCTATGACGGCGAGAGCTGGCGAGATGTCTCGCTCGTCGGCGTCACGGCGGACCTGCGCGAAGTCGCGGTCGGCCCGGGCGGAACGGCGTGGGCGGTGGGCGACGTCGGCACGGTGCTGTACTACGAGGGCGGCTCGTGGCGCGAAGTGGTCGTCCCCACCGCGGAACGATTGCACGACGTAACGTTGGGCGGAGACGGCGCGTACGCCGTGGGCGACGACGGCGTAATCCTCCACCAGAGCGGCGGCTCGTGGAACGTCGTACCCACGCCGGCGACGGCGTCGCTCTTGGGCGTGGACGCCGCGGGCGACGTGGCGTTCGCGTGCGGCAACGACGGCGCCTTGTTGGGCATGAAGGACGGCGCGTGGGGGCCGGTCCGGCTCGAGATGGGCCCGGTCAACCTCAACGGCGTCGTGCTGTGCAACGGCGGCGAGGGGTGGGCCGTGGGCGACCAGGGCGTCATCCTCCGCTACCACCGCGTCGACGACTAAGTCGGGAACGACCGTAAAAAATCGGGAGCCCGAGCGAGCGGGCTCCCTTTTTAAATATTAATTTCGCGGTTCTTACAGAAGGCCCGCGGCCACCTTGTACGTGTTGACGTGAATAGCCACGGTGTCCTCGGTGCGGGCGGCGTAGCCGCCGGCCAGGAGTATCGCGACCGGGATGCCGCGCTCGCGGCAGCCGCCCAGCACTACCCGGTCGCGCTCGATTAACCCCTCGAGCGTGAGCTGCAGCGTCCCGAGCTGGTCGCCGGCGTAGGGGTCCGCGCCCGCCACGTACGCCACGAACTCCGGACGGTGCTTCTCCAGTATTTGCGGTACGTACTTGCGGAGCGGCGGCAGGTACACGTCGTCGCCGGCGAAAGAGGGCAGGCCGACGTCGAGGTCGCTGCGCTGCTTTACCGGGTAGAGGTGCTCCTCGTGGATGGAGAAGGTGAAGACGTCGGCGTCGCCGGCGAAGATGACGGCGGTGCCGTTGCCCTGGTGGAGGTCGCAGTCGATGACCGCGGCCCGCTCGACGCGCCCCTCGTGCAGCATCGCCTTTACCGCCAGCGCGACGTCGTTTACGTAGCAGAAGCCCTCGGCGTGGCCGGGGAAGGCGTGGTGCAGGCCGCCGCCGACGTTCATGGCCGGGCCGCCGCGCTCGAGCGCGAGCCGCGCCGCGGCGACCGAGCCGCCCGCGCCCAGCAGGAAGGCGTGCGCTATCCCCTCGGTGAGCGCCATCTCGGAGGAGGCGGTGCGGGCGGTCCACCGCGCCGCCAGGAGGTCGTCCAGGTATTCGGGGGTGTGGACGAGCTCGAGCTCCTCGCGGGTGGCGGCCTGCGGCTCGAGGACGTCGCCCAGGATGCCCTCCGCCTCCAGCCGCTCGACTATCAGGCGATACTTCTCGATGGGGAAGACGTGCCCCTGGAGGTCGGCGAGATATTGGGGGGAGTAGACGACGGGGATGGTGCTCATATCAGAAAGATAACGTCAAGCCGTAGACCGGCGTCGGTTCGTCGCGCCCGACGCGGTACGCGGTTACGTACGGCGTCGCCGAAACGCGGGAAGACGCGGCGTCGGCGTCGGGTTTCTTGACGCGGTTGTATACGTACGCGTTGAGGAGGGCGTTGGGAATTATGCCGCAAAAAACGCCGCGCCAAAAACGGCGGTGGTGATCGCCGTCGTCGAAAATCAAAAAGCCCCCGAACCCTGCTGCGGCCGCGGCCCCCACCGAAGCTAACGACGATAATAGATAAGCCGTCCCCTGGTTCGAGGACTTACTGCCGATACGCTCGCCTATCCCCATTGTTCCCAAAGTAGCCGCGAACGGGTATGCGAAAGCCAAGCTGTTGCCGATTATAACGCCGGGCCAAAACGGCTCGTCCTCGTCGATGCAATCATAACCGCTGCCGTACAACGACGTGGAAGCTTCTACCAAATAAAAACCACCCGCGGCAACGGGTATGCTGAGTACGCACCCCACGGCCGCTTCGCCCAGGTAGAGGCCGGGCCGGAAGCCGCCGGGTTCGCCGCCGTAGGCCGCGGGCGCCGCCGTAATAATCGCCGCCAGCGTTAGGGCTTTTTTTCCAATTAAAACGATACCGTTATCCCCCAGGTGGGCGTGAGCTCCTCCCCTCGCGGCCCCGCGCGGCAAACGCCGAACGACGGCTCGAGTTGCAGCGAGAACCCCGGGATTTCGTAGAAGTACGGCTTTTTGAGGGCGTTGTAGACGGCCGCCGCGGCGAAGCCGGCGGGGATGACGGCGTAGAAGGCCGCGGTCAAGGCGCCGGCGTCCTTGTCCTCCTTCGTTAGGGCGTAGGCGATGCCGCCGGCGCCGCCGACTATGCCGTAGAACGTGCCGGCGGTGGCGAGAAGCAGGACGCCCCGGTTGGCGGAACGGTGGCCCGACGTCTCGCCGACGACGTACACCCCCAGCGACGCGGCCAGCGGCGCCGCGGCGTAGACGCCGTACGACGCTTTCTCGCGGCCGTTGCCGTCGTTCTCGGCGGGGTCCCCGCCCACGGCGTAGCCGGCGACGAAGAGCGCGATACCCACGGCGCTCCCCACCGCGGCCTCGCTGAAGAAGAGCGCGTCCGGCGTGCCGCCGGGCTCGCCGGCCCGGGCGGTCGCGGCGACGCAGAGGATGCTGACTGCGATCGTTACGGCCTTCGCCATTTTACGGTTTTATAAAAGTAGCACGGGTGCGAAGAACAGCGTGAACCCGAGCGGCCTTTCGCTCGGCGTGTCGTCGCCGTTCAACGTCGCGACGCGATTCGTCAACTCGAACCCGCCGGTTATCCCGAAATATTTAGCTACCCGGTAGGTCGCGACCGCGGCGGCCGCGAGCTCCACCGTCTTCCACTCGGCGTCCAGCGACCACGTGA
>DATKVX010000080.1 GCA_035529855.1 bacterium | reverse complement strand
AGGGCCGCGGCGATCACGGCGAGGACGATTTTAAGGAAGGGAGAAACCGTCAAGGACACGGTCCCGTCTTTCTGGCTTTGGAACATGATTACCTCCTCTCGCGGTTTTATTGAACCTTCGTACGTCTAGATTATCGCATAGCTATGCGGCCGGTTCAAGTTACTCTGGCGCCGCCGGTCGCCGTACCTTTCCCCCTTGCCGCCGCCGCCGGACGCTGTTATATTGTTCGTCGCGCCGGAAGGGCCCGGTAGTTAGCGGTTGTTCGCGGTTGGCGTGGCACGGAATAAACGCCCAAAATGGCCCCGGCAAGAAAGCAGGTTAGAGGAGCCGCTTTTTATGAACGTACGGAAGTTAATCGCGGCCTTATGTTTCGTTGCGGCTATCTTCACCCTAATCGCCGCCGCGGACGACGAAGGAGCGAAAACTATGGTCGATAGTTGTTGCGGACCCGCTGCGCCGACGTTGACGATCACCTGGGAGCGACTCGTCGAAGGCGGCGAGACCTGCCCCCGCTGCAGCGCGACCGAAGAAGAGTTGGAGAAGGCCGTCGGCCAACTCGAGGCGGCGCTCGAGCCTTTGGGGATAGCGGTCGTATTCCAAAAAGAGGAGTTGACGCTCGAGGCGTTCAAGGACGCGCCGGCGGCGTCCAACCGCATTTGGCTCAACGGCCGGTTAATGGAAGATTGGCTCGGCGGCCGAAGCGGCGCGAGCGTCTGTTGCGACGTTTGCGGCGACGAGGAGTGCCGGACCGTAGTCGTGGACGGCGAGGAACACGAGTCGGTCCCGGCGGCGTTGGTTGTAAAGGCGGGTTTGGCGGCCGCGTCCGCTTTGGCGGGGCCGCCGCGGGGCGAGGGGTGTTGTCCTTCCCCGTGAGCGTCACCGCGCCGGCATCCCTACTCAAGACGTTATAGCATAAGCTATCGAAAGGAGAGATTTATTATGGCGAAAGTTTCCGACGGCGGAACGGCCGGGTGCATATATGTACTGGGCCTTATCGGCGCCGCGGTCTACTTCATCGGCCAGGCCACCGGCTTCTGGATGGGGGTCCTCGGCTTCTTGAAGGCGCTGGTATGGCCGGCGTTCGTGGTCTACGGCCTGCTAAAATTTCTCGGCGTATAGTACGCGAAAAAGCGCGCCCGACGAGGGCGCGTTTTCGTTTCGCGGGCGGATAGTAAGCGGGCCGGGCCTTCTCGCCTTGCCCCCGCCCCTCAACTCTGCTATATTATCCCTCGCGCCGGAGTGGTGGAATTGGGAGACGCAAGGGACTCAAAATCTGATTACCGGGGATTTACTAAGTTAAGCGGTTGCAGGCCTTTACGGCGCAACCGCTTTTATTTTCAGGGAATTACGGTGGCGGGGAATTAACGGTTATTGATGGTAAATAATATCGAAGCGGTGGAATTTTAACACAAAATTAACACAAAAAACGCCCGGCGCGAACCGGGCGTTCCTTTGGAGGTACGCCGTTACCTGAAAAACGCCTTCACGCGGCCGAGGTTGGCGAGCTCGACGTTTGTTTCTGAAGCCCGCGCGTAATAATAACGATCTGTCGCGCCGTCTATGATGTATAATTGCATGTCGTAAGGGGGCGCGGTAAATGCTAAGCTACAAAAGCCCACCGGCTCTCGAATAACTGTAATAATCGGGACGTAGTCTTCATCTATGGTATGGGTTACCGCGTCGGCTACCTACATATGCGCGAAAACATAATACCCCGTAGGCCGCGACCCGGGCCCGGCGTACATACCGATGAGTGAGCCCGGCGTCCGGTCGAGTAACGCAAGTATGTTGCGCTCCGGGATCGCGACTAACAAACCCGAAGGACGGAAAAAAATAATTAGAGATCAACGCCCCTTCGGGCTCACCCCGCGAACGCGTTACGAGTTTAAATATAAATAAAGATGAACGGTTTCTTACGCTGATATTATTTAGGCTGTTTTCTATTTTTCATCCACTCCAACAAACCTTCTTTCGAGTGGGGATACAACCTCGCTTTAATTTCCATCGGTGTAGTACTAAATGATTCTATTAAATAATCTCCCGGCATATAATCTGATCTATTTAAGCGCACCTCGACCGTATGACCAATATGGCGTAATGTCACCGAATTAGCTTTTATTAAGTAATATAATTCTTCATCAGTCTCCTCGATCAAAATTTCCTTACTACACGTGTGGCATCTTAATGTGATTATAGTCCCGGATAATACATCATTCCCGTTAAATGCATCGGAAATAGTTATTTTAAGCAAATAGCTAGGTTTTTCTAAGACCTGAGTATCGGCTCGCGCTATTGTACTAAACAGAGCAACCGTTATTAATAATATTGCTATCCTTTTCATCTTAATTCCTCCTATCGGCTTTTACAGCCAAAACGCGGCCGAGGGAGGCCGGCGCGGCATTAGGGTAAGAATAAACCAGCGCCGGACGGAACCCCGGGCGCCCGCCGGTCTCCGTAATGCATTTCGACTATTTAAACTACGACCCTACCTAAACAACGCCTTCACGCGGCCGAGGGAAGCGGGGGCGACGGCGTGTTCTGTATCCTCGAAGTATTGGATGCGGTTATTGGCCATGTCGGTGGCGTAACGCGCGGCCACCGCTACTCGAACCAGTACGCGAGGCCTATCTGGCCGTAGACGACGGCGGCGTCGACCGTCGCGTCGGCCAGTATCGACCAGCCGTGGCCCACCGGGAAGTCGCCGCCCAGGCTCAGGTTAACGTTGACGCCCACGTCTTCGGCGTTGAACATCAAGTCGGGGCCGAGGCCCACGTACGCCGCCGGGCCCTCGCTCACCGGGCCTATATAATACCGAATGTTGGCGCGGATCTGATGCATGGTCGCGAAAGTAGTGTCCGCTCCCGACGTTTCGTCCTTCAACTCGAGCTGGTCGAGGCCGTAGGCCGCGAAGAGGACGAACCGCGAGTCGCGACCCAGCCGCGTCCCGAAGCCGAGCGAGCCGCCGTAGCCGATCTCGGAATCCTGTCCAAAAATCGCGAATACGGCGTCGAGCAGGGGATTCCAAATTTCGTTTACGCCGCCGGTGAGCGAGACGAAGTTCCGGTAGCCGCCGGCTCCGGCCTGCCCGACGGCCGCCACCGCCGCCAGCGCGACCGCCCACGTTAACAACGTCCGTCTCATAGACAACGCTCCTTGGTAAATATTACGTTTGCCGGGGCCCTCACGCCGCTCGGTGCGCCGGTCCCGTCGAGGCCGTAAAACCGGTCGCACGCCATTATTAAATAAGGCCGCCTTTTAATCAAGTGCCGATTTTCGCCGTTGGGAAAATTCCGCCCGCGGTGGCAGGCCCGCGCGGGGGCGCAAGGCCTTGCGCCCCTACCGGCCGGTCACGCCTCGCGGAAAAAAGGGCCGACGCGAAGGTCGGCCCGGGACAGGTATTTGTACGGGCGCACAGCGGCGCGCCCCTACAGCACCCGTTCGCGCGGCGGCCTCGCCGGCCTTATATCCCCGGCAAAAAGAACGTGGCCGCGGCCCGCAGCGTCCACTCGGGGTACGGCACGCTCAGCCGCGGGTCCTCGCGAACCTCCGGGTGCACGACGTAGTAGTATCCCTGGACGCTGGTGTTGATGGGAAGCTTGCCGAGATGGAGGAGCTTGCCGCCGCCGCCGCCCTTTCCCCTTGCCGCCGGCGCGCAACTCTGCTATATTAATCCCCCTCGAGCCGGAGTGGTGAAACAGGTAGACGCAAGGGACTCAAAATCCCTCGGAGCTTTGCTCCGTGCGGGTTCGATTCCCGCCTCCGGCACACACCAAAACCGCCCCGCTTTCGCCGCGGGGCGGTTACCTGTTACGGTCGCCCGGGACGTTCGCTAAATCCGCTGACGGCCGGCCGCCGGGCCGCCGGCGATACCCACCGCCCGGAGGCGGTAGCCCAGCGCCTGGCGCGATACCTCGAGCCGGTTGGCCAGCGCCGATATTTTTGCGGCGGGCGTGAGCTCGCTCAGCTTAAGCCAGAGCGTTTTCACTACGGCCTTCGGCATCAGGAGCGCCGCGGCGAAGCGGTTGACCTCGCGTTCCAGCGCGGCGTGCTGGTGGAAGGGGCAAAAGAAGTCGCCCTCGTGGCCGAGGACGTAGTGGCCTAATTCGTGCGCCGCGGCGAAGCGCATCCGCGGCCTGACGAGCGCGGCGTTTACGAAAATCGTCTTCGCGCTCCGTATCAGCGCGCCGTTAAGGCCCTCCTCGGCCGGGCGCCACGTCAATATTTCGACGCCTACGTACGCGGCGACGGCGCTGAGGTCCACCGGTTCGACGCGCCACCCGTCGGGACAGGTCGCTCGCCATAGCGACGCGGCTGCGAGCTCGGACCTTCGCACGCCGCTATTATACGGATGACCCCTGACAGGACGCGTCAGTTTTCGTTACGGCGAAGTGCTTCCTTCTTCCGGAGCGCCGAGTTTCCTCTTTTTGAGGATAAGGTAGAGCTTCATCTTCAGGATGTCTTGGCGCGCTTTGGAAGAGGGCCCGTCGAGCGACAGCGGCGTGCGGTCCGGCATTTCGCGCTCGATTACGGCCTCGAGCTCGCGGCCGACTACGTCCGGGATCTGGGCGAGGATATCCTCGTCGGGCCGGAGGAACTCGGGGGTATCCTCGGGCAGCTCGCCGCGGAGGAGTTGGCCCGGCGGTACGTCCAGGAAGGCGGCCATTTTGTCGAGGGTGGAACGTTTGGGGGTGCGCGTTTTACCGTTCAAAATTTGGTAGATCGCCTGGCGCGACAAATTGGTGGCCCGGGCGAGGTCGCCGGCGCTCAAGCCCCGTCGAGCCAGTATCTCCCGGAGCACGCGCGAAAAATCGTAGTCATCGTGCATAATTCTTTTACGCCCTTCCGGTTACGTAACTACGCTGTAAGTTTGTGGGTTTATAACAAAAAGTTTTTTAACGCTGGATTTTATTAGATAGAACGTAATATGTCAATTATTTTTTTACGATGTATTTATAGAATCCCGCGAGCCGCCGCTTGCCGCCGCCGGTTTTTTGGGGCGCGTACGTTCGTTTCGGAAAGAAGCGGGCCGCCAGGCCTCGGCGGCGATTTCTTTCGCGACTAACGCCGTCCGCCGGCTCGCACGCGGCGACGGCGGCGTGCCCCGGTTCGTTAGGGTGTTGCGGCGCGGATGAGCGGCCTTCCCGGCCGCGGTAGCTCGTAGTCGGGCGCCGGCTCGAACGTCATTTTGTGTACCTCGAACGAGCCGCTGCGATTCGATACGAAGGTGAGGGCGTCGCCGGCGCGGGAGAAACGGGGGTGGAGGTCGTCGCCCGGGCCCGAAGTAAGGCGTACCTTGCTCGAGCCGTCGACGTTCATGGCCCACAATTTGTACGGCCCCTCCCCAACCCTGCTCGCGTACACGACGTAGTCCCCGCCGGGCGACGGCGCCGGCATCCGGTCTTCCGCGTCGGGGTCGGTAAGGCGCCGCAGTTTGCCCCCCTTGAGGTCGGACGAAAAGACGTCCCAGTTGCCGTACCGGCTCGAGGCGAAGAAGACGCTTTCGCCTCCGGCGCCGAAGGCCGGTTCTATTTCGTCGTAGAAGGTCTCGGCGACCGGCCTTTCCCAGCGTCCTCGAGCCGTCATCGTCCACAGGTCGAAGTTTTCACCGTCGCCGGTTTTGGCTTTGCGCGAGGCAACGAGCTGGTAGCCGTTAAGGGAGAAAGCGGCCGCGGCGTACGCCCCGCCGCTTTTGGTCATCTGTGTGAATTCGCCGTGGGTGCGTTCGCAGGTCCAGATTTCATTCCCGCCGCTCCGGCCCGAGACGAAAGCGATGTGAACGCCGTCCGGCGAGCAGGCCGGCGCGACGTCCGGCGCGGCCGCGTACGAAACTTTTCGTAGTTTTTTACCCGCGGTCGTTATTTCGTAGAGGTGGTCAACTTCGTCTTCGCCGAAGCGGCCCGAAAAGATGACGTAGCGACCCGTGCCGTCGAGGCAGGCCACGGGGACGGCGCCGCTCCGTAACCCCTCCGTTAGCCTGCCCACGCGCTTTACGACGAGCTCCACCGGCTCCCCTTCCGCAGCCGGCCCGGATTCCTCGGCCGCTACGTCGTCGCGCGTCGGCACCGCGGCCTTTTCTTTTACGCCGAGTATGACCCCTCCTTCTTCCGTAACTACCAATACCGGCGGCTCGAGGTCGCTGGCCAGGCGGCGGACGGCGAGCGGCCCGGCGACCAGGATCGGTATATCTATGTAATCCGCTTCCGCCAGCTTAGCCGCCGCACCCGACGAAGCTCCTATAATTACCGGGACGACCTCGAGCTCGTCGCCCACATCGTCGGCGAGGTGTTGCAGCGGCGCCAAGGCCGCCCGGGACGCTTCTTCATTAGGGTCGAATATGAAGACGAGGGTTTTACGTTTCTTCAGGCTCAACCGGCGGAGGTTATAGAATTTGCCGTCGGAGGCCGGCAGGGTGAGGTCGGGCAAAAGCTCGCCCGCTTTGGCCCTCCCCGGTGGCCCGGGGTCGTAGCGCACCCGCAGTACTTCGGCCACCGTCAGCGGGCCCGGGACTTCGGCGAACCGCCTGACGACGTTGCCCTTGGCGGTCGTAAGTAGGACCATGGGGAGCGTACCCTCGTCGCCGAGGACTTCGGGCGGAGGGTCGCCCTCGGCCCCGACGACGGGGAAAGGCATGCCTTGGCGTAATTTGGCCAAAGTACCCTGGTCTTCGCCGTAAATCGCCGCGCACACCGCTACCGCGTCGCCCAGCTCTTCGGCCAGCGTACGCAGGAGCTGCAACTCGCCGCCCACCTTAGCGGCGCGCGGCGACGTGAGGAGTACGACCGCGGGTTTGCCGGCGATAACGTCGTCGACGGTCCGGCCGGCGCCGTCGGTCCCCCGTACGGCCTCCAGGTACGCGCCGCCGGCGTTCGCGAACGCCGCCAGTACGGCCGCCGCGAGCCCGAGCCAACCTTTTGCGCACATCGTCGCCGTTAAAATAGCACGTTACGCCGGTTTACTCAACGGCGAAAAGGGCTCGTTCGCTTCACCTTTTCTTTCCCCGCGTCTTTTTAGCGACTCGCTCTCGCACGCGACGGCCCCCGGTGCCGGGGCGGATTTGGCTTGCCCCGCCGTCGGCCCGATGTTATAAGATGTTCCCTTCGTCTTCTTCATTTCAGGAGGCTCGAGTTATGGCGATCGCGACGGTAATTATGGGCGCCGCGGGGCGCGACTTCCACAATTTCAACGTCTTCTTCCGGGATAACGAACAATACGACGTGGTCGCTTTTACGGCGACGCAGATTCCCGATATCGCGGGGCGGGCGTACCCGCCCGAGCTCGCGGGCCCCCTTTATCCCCGCGGTATTCCCATCGTGCCGGAGAAGGATTTACCGGGATTAATCGAAGACAAGGCCGTCGAGCGCGTCGTCTTCGCCTATAGCGACGTTTCGTACGAATACGTTATGCACCGCGCGGCGCTGGCAAATGCGAAGGGGGCGGACTTCGTATTAATGGGTTGGCGGCACGCGGCGCTGAAATCGTCGAAGCCCGTGGTCGCGGTATGCGCCGTGCGAACCGGCGCCGGTAAGAGCCAGACGACGCGCCGCATCGCGGAAATCCTGACCGGGGCGGGGAAGCGCGTGGCCGTGATACGCCACCCCATGCCGTACGGCGACCTCGCCCGGCAAGCGGTCCAGCGCTTTGCCGGTTACGAGGACCTCGACGCCGCGGATTGCACCATCGAAGAGCGCGAGGAGTACGAGCCCCACCTGGCGCGAGGCAACGTCGTTTTCGCCGGCATCGACTACGAGAAGATCCTGCGGGCGGCGGAGGCCGAGGCCGACTTCGTGTTGTGGGACGGCGGCAACAACGATACGCCGTTCTACGTCGCCGACCTGCATATCGTCGTCGCCGACCCGCTCCGGGCCGGGGACGAAATGAAATATTACCCCGGCGAGGCCAACTTGCGTATGGCCGACGTCGTCGTGATAAACAAGGTAGATTCCGCGAAGGCCGAGGACGTGAAAGTCGTGAGGCGCAACGTGGCCGCGGTTAACCCGGGCGCCGTCGTCGTCGAGGCCGAGTCGCCGGTCACGGTGGACGACCCCGCCGCCATCGCCGGCAAGAAGGTCCTGTGCGTCGAGGACGGGCCGACGCTGACCCACGGCGGGATGTCCTTCGGCGCGGCGGTGGTCGCGGCGAAGCGGGCGGCCGCGGCGGAGCTGGTCGACCCGCGGCCTTACCTCGTCGGCTCGTTGAAGAAGACGTTTGAGGACTACCCTCATATTGGCCCGCTGGTACCCGCGATGGGTTACGGCGACGACATGGTGGCGGACCTGGAGGCTACTATAAACGCTACGCCCGCCGACGTTGTCGTCGCCGGCACGCCCATAGACCTGGGCCGGTTGATAAAAACCGACAAACCCGTCGTCCGCGTTCGGTACGAGTTGAAGGTCGTGGGCAAACCGACGTTGGATGACGTTGTCCGCGAAAGGTTCCATCTTTAACCGCGGAGGGGCGGCGTCGCGTAATGGCTAAGGCGTTTGACGGTTACGAGTTGGCTTGCCGCGGCCCGACGGTGGTGGCGCTGGGGGGGAACGCCGTCATTAAGAAGGGCCAGCGCGGCGACATATACGAGCAGTTCGCCAACACCCGGGCGTCGCTCGAGCCGCTCGTGCCGCTCATCGCCGCGGGGGCGCCGCTCGTTTTAACCCACGGCAACGGCCCCCAGGTGGGGGACCTCTTGTTGATGGCGGAGGCCGCGCGGGGCGAAGTCCCGGAGCTGCCGCTGGGCGTTCTGGTCGCCGACAGCCAGGGCCAGATGGGATACATGTTTCAGCAGTCGCTCAAGAACCGCCTCATCCTCGGCGGCATAGGCCGCGACGTCGTTACGGTCCTGACGCAGGTCGCCGTGGCGCGCGACGACGACCGGCTGCGGCGCTTTACCAAACCCATAGGCCCGTTCTTCGACCGGGCGACGGCGGAACAGCGAATGGCCGACAAGGGCGTAGTTCTGAAAGAGGACGCGGGCCGCGGTTGGCGGCGCGTCGTACCGTCGCCCACGCCCCTGGCCATCGTCGAAATAGAGGTAATCCGCGCGCTACTCAAAGACGGCGACGTCGTTATTGCCTGCGGCGGCGGCGGCATACCGGTGTACTACGAAGAGGACGGCCGGCTGGAGGGCGTCGACGCCGTAGTGGACAAGGACCTGGCCTCCGCGGTCCTGGCCCGCGACCTGGACGCCCGGGTTTTCGTATCGGCAACCTCGGTTGAGCAAGTATTCTTGGACTTCAACAAGCCGGGGCAGCAAGCGCTCGACGTCGTAACTTCGGCCGAGGCGAAAAGGTATTTGGACGAAGGGCACTTCGGCGAGGGTTCGATGCGGCCCAAGGTGGCGGCTATCATCGCCTTTCTTGCGGGCGGCGGCGAACTGGGCGTCGTCACCACGCCCGAGCTCGTGCCGGCCGCGCTGCGGGGCGAAGCGGGGACGAGGTTCGTACCGTAAGCTTGCCTGTCGGTCCCCAGGGGGTGACGGAGTGAAGACGGCCAGGTGGTTGTTTACGTGCGCGGCCTTCGGCGCCGCGGCCGCGTTTCTCCCGTGCGCGTGCGAGGAGACGCCGACGGAGGAGCCGGCGTGGGAGCCGCCCCGGTTCCTCGGCCTGTGGGGTACCGAGGGTACCGGCGACGGCGAGTTCCTGGCGCCCACCGGCGCCGCGGTGGCGCCGGGCGGGACCGTATACGTCGCCGATTTTTCGCGCCACGACGTCCAGTATTTCACCGCGGCGGGGAGTTTCCTGGGCCGCTGGGGCGAATACGGCGACGGCGACGGCGAGTTCCAGCATCCGTGGGGTCTGGCCGCGGCGAGCGACGGTACCGTCTACGTGGCCGACAGCCACAACCACCGCGTACAATATTTTACGGCTGACGGGAATTTCCTCGGCAAATGGGGCAAGGCCGGCGGCGGCGACGGCCGGTTCGACACCCCCACCGGGATTGCCGCCGCGCCTAACGGGAACGTATACGTCGTCGAGGCGGGGGAGACGGGCCGCGTCCAATACTTCACACCCACGGGAAGTTTTTTGGGGAAATGGACCGGCCCCGAAGGCGGCGGCCTGGTGGGCGCGACGTACCTGGCGTTCGCGCCGGGCGGTAACGTCGTCTACGTGGCCGACGCCGGCAACGACCGCATACAGTTCTTCACCGCCGCCGGCGCCCCGCTAGGCGGATGGGGCGCGGAAGGGTTAGGCCCGGGCGAGTTCCGGCGGCCCAGCGGCGTCGCCGTCGAGCCCGGCGGTCGCGTCTACGTTACCGACACCGCCAACGACCGCGTTCAGGTATTCTCGCCCAAGGGAGATTTCCTGGGCAAATGGGGCGGCCGGGGGACGAACGACCGCCAGTTCTACGGCCCGGGCGGGGTCACCGCGGCTCGCGACGGGACCGTCTACGTCGTGGACCGCGGCAACGACCGGGTGGCGTATTATCGGTAGGGCCGGCGCAGGCGGGTGCAAGCGAAGGCTTCGGGCCGCCTTAGAAATAGTTGCGCCGGTACCCCCGACGTGTTAACGTTTAGCGCGGATAACAAGGAGTGGAGAAGATGAGACGCGATATAATTTGGCGTATTTCCGGCGCTTTGGCAATAACCGCGGCCGCGATAATTGCCGCGGCCTGCGAAGATACCCCCACCGAACCCGAGCCGACGGGGCCCCAGTTCGTCGGTAAGTGGGGAACCGAAGGTTCCGGTAACGGCGAATTCGAAGAACCCCACGACGTCGCGGTGGCGGCCGACGGGACGGTGTACGTCACGGACCCTGGCAACCATCGCGTTCAGTACTTCACGGCCTCGGGCTCCTTTCTGGGCAAGTGGGGCGGCAGCGGCAACGCGAACGGCGAATTCGCGGAGCCGAGCGGCATCGCCGTCGCGCCGGACGGCAAGGTTTACGTAGCCGATGGGTCTCTCTCCCGGGTGCAGTACTTCACCTCGAGCGGGAGCTTCCTCGGCAAGTGGGGCTCTTTCGGCGAAAAATTCGGCGAATTCAGGTTCCCCGACGGCGTCGCCGTAAGCGACGACGGTAGGGTTTACGTAACGGACACCGGCAATCACCGGATACAGTTCTTCTCGCCGACGGGTGATTTCCTGGGGGGCAGGGGTTTTCCTAATCCGGGCAGCGACGACGGTTTCTTCGATTCTCCCAGCGACGTGGCGCTTGCGCCCGGCGGCACCGTATACGTCGCCGATTGTTACAACCACCGCATCCAGTATTTCTCGAACGACATGCGCTTCTTCCGGGGCAAGTGGGGTACGGAGGGCGAGGGCGACCGCCAGTTCAAGTATCCCCGTAGTGTAACCATTCCGCCGGACGGGTCCGTCTACGTCTCCGAGAGCTACCGCGTACAATTTTTCGCGGAGGGAGGCGCTTTCCTGGGCAAGTGGGGTACTAAAGGGTCCGGCAACGGCGAGTTCAACCGGGCGAGGGGGACGGCCGTGTCGCCCAGCGGTTTGTTTTACGTCGCGGATTCCGCCAACCACCGGGTGCAGTACTTTAAGTGACGCGTACCCGGGCGTTGCCGCGCGGGGGCGCGTCTCCGCCGGAGCCCCGGCGCGAAGGTCTCGACTTGGAGTATAATAAAAACCCGGGCCGTCGGCCCGGGTTGTTTATTTCCCTTTGAGGCGAGCTCGTATATGCTTGTACGTAGGCGGCCGGGCGAAGGTTGCGCCGCCTATTTGACCTCGGCCTCGACTTTGGCGATGTAACGTTTAGCTTTCGCGTTTGTGGGGTCAATAGCGAGGGCGCGCTTCCAGGCTTTGAGCGCCGCCAGCGACGACCCCTTCGAGTAAAGGTCGAGCCCTTGGTAGAGGTACGCCTCGGCCAATTTGGCGCGCGCCGCGCCGTACGTCGGGTATTCGTTTACGACGTCGGCGAGTACCGTGATCGCCTGGCCCAGGGCGCCCTGCGAGAGCAGCGCGTTCCCTTGGCGATAGCGCTTCACCGCTTCGGCCGGGATTAAGGACGTCTTCACCTCGGGCTCGGTTCCGACCTCGGGTTGTTCCTCCGGGGGGAGCTTGGCTATCCGAACGGCCAGGAGGCGCCGGGCGTTTTCGAGGAGGTCCGCGGCCTCCTCGTTATCCGGGTAGGCCGCGAGGATTTCTTCGCATAATTGAATCGCTTCGAGGTAGGCGCCGCGGTCGTTCGTCGCTTGGGCCTGGGAGAGTTTTTCGGCGACGCGTTTTTCTTCCGCTACGCGGGCCGCCTCTTCGGCTTCGAGTTTGTCCACCCGCTCGAGGTATTCGGTGGCCAAAAAGTCGTCGGGCACCAGAACTAAGGCGCTGTCGAAGGCGCGGCGAGCCTGTTTCCAATCCTGGGTTTTGAGGTACTTGTCGCCCTCGGCGAGATTTACGTAGTACTCGGCCTTAACGCGGTGTTCGCGGGCGATTTCGTTGCCCGGGTCCCAATTCAAGACCGCGGCGAAGCGTTGGGCCGCCCGCTCGTAGTTGCCGGCGTCGAAATAGGCCAACCCTTCGGCGAGCCATTCTTCGAGCTGGCGGCGTTTTTCCTCCGACGTGCGGGATTCCCGGCCCGGGTTCACCGAAAACGACAGGTAGTGGTAACCGCCCAGTTCGCGGTTGAGGTAGCAGTAGTCGAAAGAGAACAAATCGGTGTTGAAGCCGAGGCCGCCGTTGGGATGGACGGTGGTGGAGCCCCGTTCGGGCCGCGAGCCCAGGACGCCGCCCCGCGCGGCGAACATCGACGAAATTAACACCTCGACGCCGACGCCTATGTCGACCGGCTCTTCGGCCGGGCCCGAGACGGCGAGCGTCAAGCGGTGGTCTCCGAAGTAACGCGCCCACGCGGCGCCCAAGTTTACGCGCAACGGCTCGCGGTAATCGCCGGTGACGGTTGCCCTCGACGCGGCGAGCAGGTTTTCGGCCGAGACCCCCAGCGTAAACGGCCCGCCGCCGACCTCGGGCGTCCGGACGTACGTACCGACGTCGCCGCCGAGCGTCTGGTAGTCGTAATCGCCTACGGGGTCGGCTTTGTGGCGGTCGTAGTTGAGCGTGGCGCCTACCGCCAGCCAACGGAACGCGCGGACGGCGTAGGCCAGGGACAGGCGGTCGTCGTGGTATAGAAAAGTACCGAGGGGGTCATTATTGACGTCGTACTGCTCGACGTCGTTTACCAGGACGGTCCCGAACCCGCCGGCGAAAGTGCCGTATTTACCCAGCGGGACGCCGCCGCCGACTATCTCCGACGAACTGTGGGGCGCGGCGAGGGCCTTGTGGGTAAAACCGAATTGCAGCGACGGGAGGTCGACGAGCGTGGCCGGGTTCGTTCCCAACGAGTAAAAGCCTGCTGCGAGCGCCGGCCCTTTTGCCAGCGCTTCAGCTCGCGCGTCGGCGAAGGCCAGGCGGTTGGCGGCGCCGGCGGCCCCCGCGGCACAGCAAGCCAACGTTAAAGCTATCCGGAGGTTTTTTAAGACTAGCGGCATGGGGCGTGCGTTTTTAGAAGACGGCGGGCGTTTTACCTATGGGCTACGGCGACGAAGGTGTCGCGGTACAACTCGCCTTGGATAGTGAGCTCGAGGACGATAACGTACGGCCCGGGCGCCACCAAATTGTCGTTATCGCCGCGGCCGTCCCATTCTTCCTCGCGCTCTCCGGGCGATTTCTTAATGCCTTCGACTAACGTGCGTACGCGGTTCCCTTCGAAGTCGTATATATAAATAGAGGCCGTCCCGCCGGAGGGGACATTGAACGCGACTTGGACGTATACCTTATTGTCGTAAAGGTAGCCGGCGAGGAACGGGTTCGGGTAAGTATGGAGGTTTAAATCGTAATCGCCGGCGGCGGCGCCGCCGACGCCAAACGCCGCGGCGAGTAGGGAAGAGTACAATAAGAAAAACTTGCTAAATTTCACGTTAGCGAAGCTACCATAAGTGTGCGCCGTTATCAATATTTTTTTGAAGTCCTCCGCCGCTCGAGCTCGCGCGCGAGAGCCGGTTAAAAAGCCGCCCGCCAGGGCGGCTCGAGTTCGCGCGAACGGCGTTAGCGGAACAGCGCTTTAACGCGCCCCAACGACGCGGGGGTTACGGCGATTTCGTCCCGTTTGAACCACTGTATGCGGTTGTTGTGGGCGTCGGCCACGAAGACGCGGTGGCCGGGATACTTGTACCAGCCCGCAACCGCAATACCGAGCGGGTAATTAAACGAGCTCACGGCCGTCCCGGTTCTTCCCCATGAACCGATAAACGAACCGACCCCGTCGAATTGCTGGACGACGTCGTTCTTGGTATCCGCGACGAAGACGTGGCCGATGTTGTCCGGCGAGCAGGCGACGCCCGCCGGGAAATCGAATCCGGACGGCGGGCTACCCAGTCTACCCCATGCCCCTATGAAGGAACCTCTTCGGGTGAAGTATTGAATCCGGTTGTTGCCCGTGTCGGCGACGTAGATGCGGGCGCTGGAGGCCGCGGCTACCCCTCTGGGGTCCCGAAATTCGCCGTTGCCGGCGCCGGCCTTACCCCATTGGCCGAGGAAGGACCCGTTGGCCGTAAAGTACTGTATGCGGTCGTTGGAGGTGTCGGCGACGTATACGTAACCGTCGGCCGTTACCGCCACGCCGCAGGGGTTTTTAAATAGCCCCTTGGTGGACCCGTACGAACCCCACATCCCCAAAAAAGAACCGTTCTTGTCAAAGTACTGGATGCGGTGGTTGGACCGGTCGGCTACATATACGTAACCGATATCGCCCGCGAGCGCTATCCCGCTGGGATAATTGAACTGCCTTTTCTCCGAGCCGAAGGAACCCCACTCGCGTACGAAGGAGGCGGTAGAACCCGTGCTCGAGACCTGGAAGTACTGGATGCGGTGGTTGTTGGTGTCGGCGACGTAGAAGTTCCCTTCGTATCCCGCTTCGGCGGTTACGCCGCTTGGGTAAAAGAATAGGCCGTCGCCTTTACCGAATGAGCCGAAGTAACCTTCGTATTCGTAGGCGGCGAAGGCTGCGGTTAGCACTATCGTTGACGCGATAACTAAGAGTGAAACGTAACGTTTCATCATTTTTCCTCCTGTCCGAGAGGCAGTAGTTGCATCCTTTCTACTACGGCCTTATTCTAATAAAAAAAGGCCGTTTGTCAACGAAAAAGGGCCGCGCGCCCGGCGCGGGAGGCGAACGCGGTCGCCCGGGGACGTTCGCGGAAGCGCACGGTTGGTAACCGCGGTACGGGTTAAGGGAGGCACGCGGGCCGCGGCGACGCCTTTTTCGGCGGCGCGGCGTTACGATAAATATATGTTGACAATTTGCGACGGGTTATTTAGAATGTTGCTGAGTTGAAGAGGAGGTACCCGGAATGCGTACTAGAATAGTAGCGTTAGCGCTGTCTTTAGCGCTTTTATCGGTAATTACTTTGAGGTGTGACGACGGCGGTACGCCGATTCCGCCCCCGGCCGACCATTACTGCTTCTACATGCCGACGGACTTGGGCAACCGGTGGGAATATAAGGTTACCGTGGAGAGTATGTTCAGCCCCCGGGACGAGTATAAATTGACGCTGGAAATAAAGGAAATCAAAAAAGATTACGAGGGTTTCCGGGACGCGTACGTTATAACGGTAACTAAAGAGGGTTACCCTCCGGAGGAAATCGTAGCGGCCCCCTACGAGGAAACGTGTTACCTCGAGCGCGTAGGGTGGGCTTTTTTAGCGGCGGACGTTATGGAGGTTGGCGAGTGGTCGCAGACGGGCCTGGTCGCCGATTTCCCGCTCGAGTACCGCCGCGACGTCGATATCAAGGCGCCGGTGCGTAAAGACAGCTTTAAATGCCGCGAGTATTCGTACGACAACGGCAACGAGTTTAAACCCGAGACGTGGCGCGAACTCTACGCCGAAAAAGTGGGCCTGGTATACTACGAAAACGATTTCAAGCAATACCGGGTCGACCCGTTCGAAATAATCGATTGGCGCTCGGTGAAGTACGAACTTACCGGTTACGAAGTAAAGGAGCACCAAGCACCGGCTTTCTAAAAACGAGACGTTTTAAACCGAAAAATTAGGCGGCCTCAAAGGCCGCCTTTTTACGTCGTGGGGACGGCGTTCTCATTCGAACAGGGCTTTGACCCGCCCCAAGGAGGCGGGGTGGACGGCGTATTCCGTATCCTCGAAATATTGGACGCGGTCGTTGTTCCGGTCGGAGACGTAGGCCCAGGCGGCCGATATGGATATATCGGCCGGGCTGTTAAACTCGCCGTTCCCGTTTCCAAACTTGCCCCATTCGCCGCCGACCTTTTTGCCGTCGGGGGTGAAGTATTGGACGCGATTATTGCCGCTGTCGACTACGAAGACGAAGCCGTTGGCCGCGACCGTAACGCTCAAGGGCCTATCGAATTCGCCCTCTCCCGACCCTTTCCTTCCCCATTTACCGAGGAAGTCGCCGCTGCGGTTGAAGTATTGGACGCGGTCGTTGAAGGTGTCGGCCACGTAGATGTTGGTATCGGGGGCAACCGCTACGCCTGTGGGGTTGGCAAATTCGCTCGCGCCGGTTCCCCATGTACCCCATAGGCCGAGGTAGGAGCCGGCGGCGGTAAAGTACTGGATGCGGTGGTTGTTGGTGTCGGCGACGTACACCCTGCCGTCGGACGCGACGGCGATTCCTCCCGGGTAGTTGAAGTAGCCGTTCCCGGAGCCCGACGAGCCCCATCTCCCGATGTAGGAGCCGGTAGCCGTAAAGTACTGCACGCGGTGGTTGCGTCGGTCCGTCACGTATACGTTGGTATCAGGAGCCACCGCGACGCCCACCGGTTCGACGAATTGGCCGCTGCCGGACCCGGGCGTGCCCCAAGAACCCCGGTAAGAACCGTTTTCCGAAAAATACTGGATGCGGTTGTTCGTGGAATCCGCAACGTACACGAACCCGAGGCTCGAGCACGCGACGCCGAAAGGGATTTGGAATTCGCCGGCGCCTGAACCGCGCGTTCCCCACTGGCCTTTATACAGCCAATCGCCCAAGGCCGTTGCCGTCAATAATAATAACGATACACATCCTAACGTCGCTAAACGTTTCATCGGCCTTTCTCCCTGGTTGAGCCTTTCGGCGGTTCTTGTGGGTCGTATATTTTACCGCGAACGCGTTTTATGTCGACGAATACCCGGCCGCGGCCGCATTAATCGCGTAACCCTCCGGGTTCGGGACAGAAGAGGTCATCGGTGTTTCATTCCCGGAGCTTGAGGTCCAACTTGTATATCCGCCGCGCGCCGGTATCCCCCAAGAAGAGGTAGGCGCCGTCCCAGGCGAGCCCCGCGGGATGCCACCCGGGGGTACAGAACTTACGGTCGACGTCGAAGCCCGTTTCGCGATGCCGGTTGAGCCACCCGTTACGCCAGTCGGCGGACCAGACGCGGTCGTCGGCCCTCGTCATTCCCCTTATAATTTCTTCCGCCGTCCCGGTGCGCCAAAAGCGCCCGGCTTTCCATCCCGCGTCGAACTCGTATACGCCGCGCGTCGCCTGGTCGAAGAGGTAGAAGTTCCCGGCGTGGAAGTACATACCGCGGACGTCGGCGAGGCCGGTGGGGAAATGCGTGAGCTCCGTCAGCCGCGGCTCGAGCGCATGCCGGTATACCTCGCCGGTCTCGGCGCACGCGACGTAGAGGTACGTCCCGTCCGTGCATAAGGCCCCGGGCGGGCCGTAACCCGGCGTCACGGAAGAGAGGACCGAGCCGTCGCCCGGGTCGAGCTTGTAGACCGTGCCGGCGCCCTCTTCGTCCGCCACCCAGATATGTCCTTCGGCGTACGCGATATCGACCAGCCCCTTGTTCGGCGTTTCGAAGCGCCGGACGACGTCGAAGTACGAGGTCCGCTTATGTACTTCGGGGGCGCTTGGGCTTGTGCCGCAACCCGCCGCCAACGCCGACGCGAACGCCGCGGCGTAAGCGAGGGCTAATTTACCCGAGCCTTTTTTCATTCGTCGGTTGCGGCGGCCGCCGATTCCACCGGGGCCGCGCTACTATCGGGGTTCGGCGTTCCCGCGGCGTCGGGTTCCGCCGGCCCGAAGTCGAAGTATTCCTCGAACTCTTCCTGCTCTTTTAACTCTTGTTCTTTCTCGAGCTGGGTTTGTTTCTTCTTTTTAGCGTCGTTGATGCCTTGCCATATCGCGACGGTCGCGATGCCGGCGATGGCTATTAGGCCGAAGATGGGAACGCCGATACCTTCCGAGGGTTCTTCTTCCGGTTGGACGGGGCCGGTGGAGGCCAAGGCCGCGGGCGCTCCCGTCGCAATAAAGCCGCCCGCGACCAGCGAAACTACCGCGCCGTACGCCAAGGCTTTTTTTAATTTAAACATGGGGTGCCGCCTTTCTCACTATTAGCTCTTTTTGGTATATACCTAATTTTACCACCGGGGCCGAACGGTGTCAAAAGATATTTTGGCCTTACTCCGGCCTTGTGCCTCGGCCCCCGTTCTATTATAATGCGCAACAACTAAAGGGGTGTTTGGATGAGGCTTCCGTGGACGCCGCCCCGCGACAAGGAATTCGACGTGGTCGGAATGGGCTGCGCGGCGATGGACGTCGTCGCCGTCGTGGAGCGGCTGCCGGCGCTGGACGAGAAAATCCACGCGCTGGAGATGGACCGCCACGGCGGCGGCCCGGTCGGGACGGCCCTTGCCGTCGTGGCGCGGATGGGTTTTAAGGCCGCGTTCGCCGGCCAGGTGGGCGACGACTTCGCCGGCGAGTTCATAATAGACGAGTTCAGGCGCGCCGGCGTCGACCTGCGCGGCGAAGTCGTGCATCCGCACACGCAATCGCAGATCTCCCTCGTGCTCGTGGATAAGGCGACCGGGAAGCGCACCGTCGTCTCGGGCCGGGGCGAGCTCGCCGACGCGACGTGCGACCGCCTCCGCCACGAAATGTCCCGCAAAGGCAAAATCCTCCACGTCGACGGCTACGATATGGACGCGGCCATCTGCTTCGCCGACGAGTGTAAGATGGCGGGGGGCGCGGTGGTCTACGACGCCGGCTCCGTCAAGGAGGGCTCGCTCGAGATGCTGGCTCGAGCCGACGTCGCCGTCGTGAGCCGCGCCTTCGCCGAGAAGATGTTCGGCCACCGCGACTGGGAGGCGGCGTGCCGCGCCCTGCTCGAGACGGGCCCCTCCTACACCGGCGTGACGCTAGGCGAGCAGGGCGCCGCCGGCCTGGACGGCGAGGAGTTCTTCGAGGTCCCGGCCTTTCCGGTGGACCCGGTGGTCGATACCACCGGCGCGGGCGACGTCTTCCACGGCGCGCTGGACGTCGCCGTCCTCAAGGGTTGGGACTTCCGAACCTGCATGACCTTCGCCTCGGCGGTGGCGGCGATGAAGTGCCGCCGGCTGGGCGGCCGCGCCGGCATCCCGACCTTCGACGAAGCGACGGCGTTTCTTAAGGACGCGGGTGGCGGTTTTAGACGAGGGTTGAACGACGGATAACCGGCAGGTAATGGCCTTAATCGTACTCATCTCGGCCCGTAAAGGACGCTGAGGTACGGCATGGCGGAACAAGATTGGCTCGAGGTCCCGGTCTTCATCCACGGCATCACGTCCGAGCGTGAGCCCGCCTCCCATACCTCGAGCTACTTCGCTTTCCTGCGCCTCGTGAACGAGGCGCTGGCGGCGCGCGGTAAAAAGGTCATCGACGCGCAGCCCATAATGGTGGAGTGGGGGTGGGAGGCGTCGCTGGGGAAGGATAAGTACCTGGCCGAGGCGGAGCGGCTCGTCGCCCGGGAGGCGCTGACGCTGACGGCTAAGCGCCGCGGCCTTAAGCTCAACCCGCTCCGCCGCTTCACCGACGGCGCCCGGGAGGCTTTCCTTTACGGCTTCGCCGATATGTTTTACTATATATCCAAGGAAGGCGGCCGCGCCGTACGCGATAATGTCTTCGCGCACCTCACCGGCGAGATACGCGATTTGAAGAGGAGCGGCGACGGCGGCTCTCCGAGAATATCGCTGACCTTCATCGCCCACAGCGCCGGCGCCGTAATTGCGCACGACTTTCTGTATCGCCTCTTCGGGTGGGGCGCGCAGCCGCTCTTCGGCCTGACGTTTAACAAGACCCGCCGGCTGGCGCGCCGCAAGAGGCTCCGCGTACGCCGGTTTTACACGCTGGGTGCGCCCGTCGCCCCCTTCATCTTCCGCTCGGAGGCGCTGATAGAGAAAATTCTCCGCCGCGAGAGGATGAACGCCGCGGTCGTCGGCTTAAACGCCGACGAGGGCCTGGGCAACCCGCGCTGGGTGAACTTCTGGGACGACGACGACCTCGTCGCGTACCCGGTGGCGTTTTTATACGAGAAGGTGGACGGCGAGCGCGTCGTCGTCGACCGGTGCGTCGACTTACGCGCGAATTTCCCGGCGGTCCATTCCGCGTATTGGCGCTCGCCGGAAATAGCCGACTACGTCGGCGAGACTTTTTGACGGACCTTTCGGTGGGAGAGGATGCACGCCAAAGTCATTTCAGCGGGCCTGTTAGGCATCGACGCTTATAAAGTGGAGGTGGAGGTGGACGCGGGCCGCGGCGTCCAGAACCTCTTCGCCGTCGTCGGCCTGCCGGACGCCGCGGTCAAAGAGTCCCGCGACCGCGTCCAGGCCGCGCTCAAGAACTCGGGCCTCCCCGTGGGCTGGAGGAAGTGGACCGTGAACCTCGCGCCCGCCGACATCCGCAAAGAGGGCCCCTCCTTCGACCTGCCCATCGCGCTGGGGATGCTCGCCGCCGACGAGAAGCTGGAGTTCGCCCGCGACGGCGACTACCTGGTGGTGGGGGAGCTGGCGCTGGACGGCGCGGTCAGGCCGGTGCGGGGGGCGCTGCCGGTCGCGGTGTGCGCCCGTGATTTGGGGTGCCGCGGCGTGGTGGTCCCGGCGGCCAACGCCAACGAGGCCGCGGTGGTGGAGGGCGTCGACGTCATACCGGTCGAGTCGCTCAAGGAAGCGGCGGAGTTCCTGGCCGGCGACGGCGACGTAGCGCCGCGGCGGGTGGACCTGGGTGCGACTTTCGACACCGCCCGGGTGTACGTGGCCGACTTCGCGGACGTCAAGGGCCAGGAGCACGCCAAGCGCGCGTTGGAGGTGGCCGCGGCCGGGGGCCACAACGTCCTGATGCTCGGGCCGCCCGGCTCCGGCAAGACCATGCTCGCGAAGCGCCTCCCGACGATAAT
Organism: bacterium; assembly: GCA_035529855.1. Lineage (NCBI taxonomy): Bacteria > bacterium. The sequence continues at coordinate 5,442 of DATKVX010000080.1, read as the reverse complement.
ACCGGATATGTCGCTGGAGGAGGCGCTCGAGACGACGAAGGTCCACTCCGTCGCGGGCTTGCTGCCCAAGGAGCGGGCGCTGGTCGCGGCCCGGCCGTTCCGCTCGCCGCACCACACCGTGTCCGAGGCGGGGTTGGTGGGAGGCGGCTCCATCCCCCGGCCGGGGGAGGTCTCGCTGGCGCACAACGGCGTACTATTCCTGGACGAGCTGCCCGAGTTTCGGCGGCCCGCGCTGGAAGTCCTGCGCCAGCCGCTGGAGGACGGCGTCGTCACGATATCGCGGGCCAAGATGTCGCTGTCGTTCCCGTCGCGCTTCATGCTGGCGGCGGCGATGAACCCGTGCCCGTGCGGTTGGCTGGGCTCGCCGTCGCGGCGGTGCCGCTGCTCGCACCACCAAATCGCAAACTACCTCAACCGCATATCGGGGCCGCTGCTGGACCGCATCGACATCCACCTCGAAGTCCCGGCGGTGCGCTACAAGGAGCTGACCGACGAGCGGCGGGGCGAACCTTCGGCGCTGATAAGGGAGCGCGTCAACCGCGCGCGGGAGGTCCAGCGGCGGCGCTTCGCGGGCCGGAACATCCACTGCAACGCGCAGATGACGACGCGCGAAGTCGAACGCTGGTGCCGGCCCGACGACGAGGGCGAGAACTTGATACGCACCGCCATAGAGAAGCTGGGCCTGACGGCGCGGGCGTACCATCGCGTCCTCAAGCTCGCGCGCACCATCGCGGACCTCGCCGGCGACGAGGCGCTGGCGGCGGGCCACGTCTCGGAGGCCATCCAGTACCGCACCCTCGACCGCCAGGCGTGGTCCTAAGACGAGGTAAACCGGAACGGTTATCCCAATAATAGGTTGCAGGAAGAAACGTGGTTCTTAATCTCGTAGGCGTCGCCTGGGACGGGACCTACGTCCGCTGCAGCAGCATAAGCGCGCCCAAGTACTGTTTCCAAATGACGATAGGCGGAGTTCCTGGCCGGCGACGGCGACGTCGAGCCCTGGCGCGTCGACCTGGCGTCGGTCTTCGATACCGGCCGCCACGATAGCGAGGTTAGTTAGCTTGTAGTTTTTCATTTAGCTTAACCCCCCGTGCGGAGGGCGGCACCGCACCGTTACCGCCGTTTGGTAACGGTGAAATTCGGCTCCCTCATAAAGCTACTTCGCTAAAAGAAAAGGACAAAATTTTTTTCTTGACACGCTGGTAATTCGTTGGTAGGGTCCTGGACGTCCCCTGCTGCCGGCCGGGAGTGCGGGGGGCGAAGCCGAGAAGTAAAACGTTTCACTTAACCACGGAGTAAAGGAGGTACGACATGAAGACGGCATTATTCGTAACCGCGGCTCTTTTGGTCGCTATAGCGGTACAGGCGTACGCCTTCGGTAGCCTGGTGTCCTCGTTCCACGCTCCCGGTGATTTCCCGAACGGCGTAGGATATCGGGCGGCCAACTTGTATATCGGCACGAATACGCCCGATATGTGTTGGCGTACGACTACCACCGGGTCCATCGTGCGCTCGCATACTTCGCCGACCACGGATACGATGGGCGTCGCCGCGGGCGTAATAGGGAGCACCGGTTTTTATTGGGTCGCGAGCCACGACCCCCGCATGATCTACCAGGTAGGCTTCAACTCGGGCTCCATTTACCACTCGTTCTCGGTACCCAGCACGTATCCCTACGGCGTCGCTTTCCGCAGTGCTTCGTATATATATCATACGGATTCCGGGACGGCACCGCGCCTTTACCTCATGCACCCCACGAACGGTTCTGTATACGCCTCGTACACGCTGAGCTTCGACCCTAACGACGTCGCGTACGACGCGACCGGGTACCTGTGGATCGTAGATTCCGCACGTATCGTCCGGAAGTGCACGCTCACCGGTTCTACGGTGGATTCGTTCTCGGTCTCCAGTTACGGTTACCCCTCGGGCTGTGCCTTCGACGGTACCTACGTCTGGGTAGGCTTCAACGCGCCCCTACATTCCATCCTGCAATTCACCACCACCGGCTCCGGGGTAACGCCTACATCGCTGGGTAAGGTCAAGGCCCTTTTCCGTTAGTACCTCCGTACACGGTGGGGGCCGAGACTAGTTGTTGGTCATCCAAACCGTACCTCCTTACGTTCTTCCGCGCTAAGCGGAGACGGCTTTTCGGTTCGGTTCCCTCGTTGATCCGGTTTGGTAGTTTACCGACGACCCTCGGCCCCGCCGCTGCTCGAGGCACCAGGTCCAGACGTACCTCAGCCGGATATCCGGGCCGCTGCTGGACCGCGTCGACATCCACCTCGAAGTCCCGGCGGTGCGCTACAAGGAGCTGACCGACGAGCGGCGGGGCGAGCCTTCCGCGGCGATACGGGCTCGCGTGAACGACGCCCGCGACGTTCAACGGCGCCGCTTCGCCGGCCAGCGTATTTACGGCAACGCGCAAATGACGACGCGCGACGTCGAGCGGTGGTGTATGCCGGATAAGGAGGGGGAGAATCTGATACGCACCGCCATCGAGAAGTTGGGCCTGACGGCCCGGGCGTACCACCGCGTCCTCAAGCTCGCCCGGACCATCGCCGACCTGGCCGGTGAGGAGGCCGTGGCGGCGGCTCACGTCTCCGAGGCCATCCAGTATCGCACCCTCGACCGCCAGGCGTGGTCCTAGGACGAGGTAAACCGGAACGGTTATCGTAAAACAAGGGGGTAAGAAGAAATGACTATAAGGCTAATTATCGTAGTAACCGTTGCGCTGGGGGCGGCGAATTTCGCGGGCGCGACCGGCGGCTCGGTCGTCGCGTCGTTCCGCTCGCCGCACGCCTCGGGCGTGCCCCGGGGGATGGCGTACAGTACGCACCATACGCGCCTCTATCACGTTTCGAACACGACGAACACGATATACGCTACCAACACCGACGGCTCGGTGGTGAAGTCGTTCCCCTGTCCCGCGGACACCCGGGACGTCGAGGGCGGCCAACATTACTTCTGGACCTGCACCTATTCCGCCACCGGCGTCATTTACAGGATAAACACGACGGGGAGCGTCGAGGCGTCGTTCCCGGCGCCGGCGAACGCGACCGGCATCACCCGCGACGCGACGCACCTGTGGGTTTCGTCGTCGACGACCAACTACGTTTACAGGATGACCACCGTCGGCTCAGTTGTCGCGTCCTTCGCGGCGCCGGCGGACGATACCGCCGGCCTGGACTGGGACGGCCGGTACCTGTGGCTGGCCGATGCCGCCGCGGCCGACTCGACGGTTTACCGGCTCACCACCACGGGCTCCGTGGTGTGGCAATGCAAGGCGCCGGCGGGGCGGGCGTACGGCGTCGCCTTCGACGGCACGTACGTCTGGTACGGCAGCATGGCCAACCCCAAGTACTGCTTCCGGATGACTATAAGCGGGGTCGCGGTCGAGCCGGCGTCCCTCGGCAAGGTCAAGGCGTTGTTTAGGTAGCGCGAGTTAGCTACCCGCTAATAAGGGAGCCGCGAGGCTCCCTTTTTCTTTTGTTACAGGTCGCCCGGAGTTGAAATAATTGCTTGGGAAATGGCTAGAAAGAAAAGGTTGACAGCAATCCCGCGGGGTTGTATTATTCGTAGAAGTAGGAACTTAGGGATAGATATCTAAATCATAGGAGGTTGGAAATGCGCAAATGGGCTTTGACCACAGCGTGTGTATTTCTGGTAGCGGGAACGGCTTTCGGCGCCGGGTCGATCATATCCTCCTTCCGGTCGCCTGCCGCCAGCCCTATAGGGATGTGTTATCAAGGCGGCTACCTCTACCATATGAACCACCCCGCGGGTGTAATATACCAAACCACGACTACGGGCTCCATCATCAGGAGTATAACCGGCCCCGCCAGCGGCATAGGCGTCCATTTCACCGGCTCTTACTTTTGGGTTTCCACCTATTCGCCGAGTATGATTTATCGCCTAAGCTCGAGCGGGAGCATTCTACAATCGTTCACCGGTCCGGCGGCGGGCTACGGCATCACCACAAACGGTACGTATCTCTGGTATTCGTCGGCCCGCAGCGGGAACATGGTTTGGCAATTGACTACGGCCGGGTCGGTCATTAGGTCCTTTGCGGGCCCGGGTAGTTTTAACGGCGGCCTGGATTGGGATTCGCGCGGCAACTTGTGGCTCGCCAACTGGCCCAGCTCGGGCGGTGGCGTTTTCCGCCTAACGACTACCGGTTCTGTCGTGGAATCGTACTCGGGCGTGGGGCGGCCTTCGGGTTGCGCCTGGGACGGCAGCTACGTATGGTATTGCGACTACAACGGCAAGTACGTATACCAGATGGACACCGTTATAACGTCGGTTCTACCCGAGTCCCTCGGCAGGATAAAGTCTATCTACCGGTAATAACTGAACGGTAAATTTCGAGAAAAGGGAGCCCTCGCGGCTCCCTTTTTTAGTACCGCATATTTCGGAAAAGGGCGGGGCTTCGGGCCGGGCGGCGACGAGGAGGGGGATTTTCACGGGAAGACATCCGGGGCGTAATATAATAGAATGCTTACCGGAGAGAGAGGTTTGGTTTTCATTTCTATAATATCGTATGAAAAGGTCGAGCCGGCGTCCTTCGGCAAGGTCAAGGCGTTGTTTAGGTAGCACACGCTACTCCGACGCTTAAAGGGGAGCCGCCGGGCTCCCTTTTTCGTATTTGGGCGAAATTTTTTTCCGCCAAATTATTGATATTCAAGGGTTTAGGCCACTTCCTTTTGACGGCGGCGGCTTAGCGTGCTATAATTATTAAAGGAAACTAGTAAGTGTAAGGCGGTGAGAGCCTATGGTGAAACCATATCCGGCAATAGCGTTGTCGATAACCGTGCTGGCGAGCGCGGCCGCCGCCACCGGCGGTTCGATTATCCGCTCGTTCGAGTCGCCCTGCAACGACTGCACCGACGGCATCGACTACCGCGGCGGGTACGTATACCACGCCAACTTCAACGGCCCGTGCGAGGTCCTGAAGACCACTACCGCCGGCTCGCTGGTAGCGTCGCTCAAAGACCCCCCGTACGCGGTGGGAATAGATTTTACGGGGGTCGTGTATTGGGCGTACACCTTCTGGCCTTCGGTCCCGCGCGACCGGATATATCGCCTGAATCGGGACGGCAGCGTCGTCGCGAGCTTCGCCGCGCCCTCCCACGGCTACGGCGTCACGTACGACGGCGAGTATCTTTGGTATTCCACGGCCGGCAGCCACTATTGGAATTACGTATACGAGTTGACGACGACCGGCTCCGTGGTCTCCTCCTTCCAGGCGCCGTACGGCAAAGGTTACTTGAATAAAGACATCGACTGGGGCGGCGGCTACTTGTGGCTGGCGCAGTCGAGCAGCGCCGGCGGCCTGATATACCAGATGACGACCACGGGCTCGGTCGTGTATTCCATATTTTTACAGGGCCGCCAGCCGACCGGCGTGGCGTGGGACGGCAAGCACGTCTGGTTCGCCGACGGCGG
>DATKVX010000079.1 GCA_035529855.1 bacterium | reverse complement strand
CGGTAACGACGTAACGGGCGGCCACCGCGGTCGCGACCAGGTCCGCGCCGGTGACGGGTTGTTTAGGCGGCGCCCCGCAGGCCAGCAAAATAAAACAGGCCAACGCGGCCGTTATGAAGACGGATACCTTACCCATCGTGGCACCTCCGTATATAAATATAAGGCCTAATTAACGCCCAACAGCATCGCCGCCGCCGCCGGGACGCGCGCCCAGAAACCGCCGCCCCCGACGACGTATTCCACCGGTGCGTCCTTTGCGAGGTTACCTTCCGAACGCGCGTAATTAATGGCATCCTCAAGGCCGCCCAGTTCGTCAATTAGGCCGACCTCTTTCGCCCGCTCGCCGGTGTAAATGCGGCCGCCGGCCAATTCCTCAAGCCGGGGAAGGTCCATACCCCGTGCCTCGGCGACGATATTCATAAACCTAACGTATATGTCCCGGGTTATTCCGGCTACCCACGCTTCTTCCTCTTCCGTCCAATGGCGGTGGTACGTAAGCGCGTCCGCGTGCTCGTGCGATTTCACCGGTACGCGCGTTATGCCGTACTTCCGATAGAATTCTTCCAGGGCGGGCTTGGCGAACACGACGCCTATGGAGCCGGTTAGCGTCGCGGGGTCGGCGAAAATGCGCCCGGCGCCGCACGCGATAAAATACCCGCCCGAGGCCGCCAGGTCGCTCATAGAGGCGACGACCGGCTTACCGCTCTCGCGGCACTTTACCATTTCCCGGAAGATATTCTCGGAGGCCAGCGCTTCGCCGCCGCCGGAGTCCACCCGCAGCACGACGGCTCCTACGTCCGCGTCCTCGCGCGCCTCCCGCAACTGGCCCACGACGGTATCCTCGCCCATGGTCCGGCCGCCCGTTATAAACGAGCGCCCGCTTCTCCCCGGCACGATGGACCCCTCGGCTATAATAACCCGTACCGACTTGGGTTTGCCCCACTCCCGCCGCCAGGGCCGGCGCAGCGAAACGCTCGTCGTGGGGAGTTCGTCGTCGCCGTCTCCGCGCGCGATAATCTCTTTGAAATCCTCGTACCGCGCGATCTCGTCTACCAGGCCGGCGTCGCGGCACGCCGCCGCGGTCGAGGGCGGCCCCTCGCAAAGCTCCCGCAATCGCTCCGCCGTCAAGCCGCGGTCGGCGGCGACGTCCGAAATAAATTGGCGGTAGCTGCCGTCGACGAGCTCGCGGACTTCCTCTTCCATCGCCGGCGTGGGGTCGTCGCCGATTATGTGGAACGCTCCCTTATAATCGCCGGCGGTCACATAATCCCATTCCACGCCGTAGCGTTCCGTCAGCTTGGTAACACGCCACATCGTCAAGTAGGTACCGACGCCGCCGAAGTAACCGCCGGGCGGCATCGCGACGACGTCGGCGGCCGACGCTATGTAATACCCGGCGGGCCGATTGACGTCCTCAATATAGGCGTAAACCTTTTTACCCGCGCCGCGGACCTTCTTTATCTCCGCCCGAACCTCCTGGGCCAAAGCGCTGATACCCGGGCCGAAGCCGGTATCCACGTTGCGGACCCGGACCAGTATCCCCTTAATATTATCGTCCTCGCGGGCGAGTCCAAGCCGCCGGACCAAGTCCCGGCCGCTCGTCCCCCGCCCGCCCAAGAGCGAAAAGCCGCGTTCGGTCTCCACCAGGTCGCCGGCGAGCTCGAACTCGGCGTAGTGGTCGCGGGGCGTAAATACCGAACGCCGCCGCTCGAGGTTGAATCGGCCGCCGGCATTATCGCCGCTATATTCGCCCCCTTCGTCGAAACGGGCGGCGTAGGCTACGCCGCCGTACGACAGCTCCACGCTCAGGCCGACGCCGAAATTCCGGTCGTCGTCCACCTCGGCGCCCAGCGTTATGCCGTCCAGTATTTCGACGTCGACGCCGCCGCGGACGCTCATCTCGTCCAGCGGGTCGCGCTCACGCCAACCGGCGTCGCAGCTCAGCGTCAGACGCTGCCAGCCGGGCCGGACGCCCACCGCCGCCACGTACGTCCGCCCTTCCACCCGACGCAAGAACCTGGGCTCGTTCAAATTGCGGCCCGCGGCGCCGAACGAGATGAACCGGTTGGGCCGGAGCAGCAGGCCGGCGTCGACGGTCCACGCGGAGGTGAGGTACGGCTTCGAGGCCGCGAGGCGGTTGACGCCCGCACCCACGCCGACCCATCGGTACACCGTCCCGCCGAACGTCCAGCTGAACCGGCTGGCGCGGATGTTCTCGTCGCGCGCGTACGTCCAGTCGTAGCCGAAGCCGCCTAGCACCGTGTCGAGGTAGCCGTGGTAGTTCTCGGGGCCGAGATCTTGTACGTATCGAGAAAAGTAACCGTTGAAACCGTGGCCCGCGGCCAGCCCCGCGGGGTTCAACGCTACGCTCGCGGCGTCGTCGGCGACCGCCGCCGAGCCGCCGGCGCCGAAGAACGGCGGCTCCCAGTACGAATATACGTCGAACGCGCCCGCCGCGGACGCGCTTAAAATAATTATCAAAACCAACCCGGCCGTTTTTCTCATGCCGCAACCTCCTTTCGAACAAGGGCGACGGCGGTATAGTAGCTTAATATCCCGTTTTCCGCAACCCGTTACGTACCTCGCGCCGCGGCCTACCGCAAATCCATTTTCCTTGACTAAACCCGCGCCCGATAATATATTCACGTATATTTAACCGTTACCAGAGGCCGAGATGAACCGCGTCGTCGCTTCCAACCGCCGGGCCCGCTACGACTACGAGATATTGCAAACGTACGATGCCGGCCTCGTCCTCGCCGGCGCCGAAGTCAAATCGTTGCGCGCGGGCCGAGCCTCGCTGGGCGACGCGTACGCGGCGCCGGAGGGCGGCGAGATATTCCTGTACAACCTCCACATCGCGCGGTACGACAAGAGCGCGGCGTACCCCCTCGACACCCGGCGGCCGCGTAAGCTACTCCTCAGTCGCGCCGAGATAAACCGTATCGCCCGCGCGGTAGCGCAAAAAGGCGTAACCCTCGTACCGTTAAAAATATATTTTTCAAGAGGTTACGCGAAAGTCGAGATCGGCCTTGCCCGGGGCAAAAGAAAATATGACAAACGCGACAAAATCCTTGAGGAAGACGAAATTAAACTGGAGCGGCGGCGCCGCACGAAGAAGAATGGAACCAGGTAAAATGCAGGCTTTTAAAACCGCGTGCTCGCGGCTAGTTGTCGCCGCGGCGGCCGCGGCCGCGTTCGTTCCCGCCGCGGCCGGCGCCGCCAACCACGTGACCGGCCTTACGGTGCGGAACTACACGGACTACACCGCCGTTATCGTCAAACTCCAAAAGCCATCCTTATTTAAAGTTAGCGCAACCAAGGACGGCCGGTTGGCGCTGGTTATCGATAACTGCGCCGTCTCGCCGTCCGCCGCCAAGCTGGACGAGCCGGTGGGCGTCGTGAACAAGGTAACGTCGGCCACGGCCGGAGGGCGGGCGTACATCTACGTTACGCCCGGCAAAGACGCCAAAAACTACGAGGGGAAGGCGCTTAAAAGCCCGCCCCGAATATTTTTCAAAATATATAAAAAGCCGACGACCGCCAAAACGCCCGAGAAGACGCCGGAACCTATTAAAGAAAAACCGGTCGTCGCGGCCAAGGGCGAATTCCCCACGTCGGCCAAAGAAATAAAACCGGACACGACGCCGACGATAATAGATACCATATGCATAGACCCCGGCCACGGCGGCCGCTTCAGCGGCGCCGAGGGACCCGACCGCTCGCTCGAGAAGGACGTCAACCTCGACATTTCGCTCCGCCTCGCCCGCCTGCTGCACGACAAGCTCGGCGTCCGCGTCGTAATGACCCGCATCGACGACAGCCACGTTTACATGCGCGACCGCACCGGCCTGGCCAACGCCGTCAACGCCGACCTCTTTATTGACCTCCACAACAACGCCGTACTCAACGCCAAGGTCGGCGGGACCGAGACCTATTTCCTCTCCCAATCCTGGAACGACTGGGAACGCGCCGCCACCATAGCCGAGAACCAAGACTTCCTGGCCGAAAACCCGAACTTCGCCGCCGACCCCGCCAGCCTTAACTTCATCCTCTCGCTGCTCGCCCAGAACGAGTACCTCCAGGAGTCGTCGGAGCTCGCGCACTGCTGCCAGGATAAGTTGATTAAAAACCTCGGCCTACGCGACCGCGGCGTCAAGCAAGCGCCGTTCTTCGTCCTCGTCGGCTGCGAGATGCCGTCGATTCTGTTGGAGATCGCGTTCATATCGAACGCGCACGAAGAGGACTTGTTGAACGACCCGTCGTGGCAGCAAAAAGCCGCGGAAGCGGTCTTCGAAGGAATAAAAGAATATAAGGACGCGTACGAGAAGAAAATGGGCGCGGGCGGCCGTTAACGCCCGATTATGAGCGGAATAGAAATTCTGATAGCCGTCGTCGGCGTAATCGTACTCTTCGCGGTGGCCGCGGCGCTCTGGCTCGGCCGCGGCTCGCTGCACCGCCTGGAGGATAACGTCACCCGGGCGCAGGGCTCGGGCGCTTCCGCCGCCGACGTCACCGCGTTGCGCCAGGCGATGGACGCTCGCCTTGACAGCTTCACCAACCTGCTGGCCAACACCACCCGGAGCATCAGTCAACAACTGGCCAGCGCCGGCGACACGATAGCCTCCGTCCAGCAGGGCGTGGGCGAGATCCGCGAGTCGTCGAGCCGCGTAATCGAGCTAGGTCGCGACATCAAAAGGCTCGAGGAGCTGCTGCGGCCGCCCAAAGCACGGGGCGCGGTCGGCGAAATCCTCCTCGAAAACGTTCTCGCCCAACTATTACACCCCTCGCAGTACCACCGCCAGTTCCCGCTGGCCGGCTCGCTCGTCGACTTCGTAGTGAAAATCGGCGACAGGTACGTCCCGGTGGACGCCAAGTTCCCGTTGGAGAGCTTCGAACGTATGATAAACGCCCCCGAAGAGGAGCGGCCCGGTTTGCGGCGGGACTTCGCCCGGGCGGTTAAAGGTAAAATCGACGACATCGCCGCCAAGTACATCCGGCCTGACCTCGGGACGTACGACTTCGCGCTGATGTACTTGCCGTCCGAGAATATCTACTACCAGACGGCGGTGGCCGACACCGATCTCTTCGAATACGGCGCGGGCCGGCGGGTCTTCCCCGTTTCGCCGTCGACGGTATACCTGTACCTCGTCACGGTTGCGCTCGGCCTGCAGGGGATGGCGCTCGAGGGGAAGGCGGCGGCAGTGGTCGTCGAGCTGCGCCGGCTGGCCGACGAGCTGAATAAATTCCAAGAACTGTTCCGGGTAACGGGCAAACACCTCCGCGACGCCGGCAACAAATACGACGAAGCGAGCCGGGCGTTGGCCGGTTTCGGGGACCGGCTGGCCGCGGCCGGGCAGATGGGGAAAGAAGAGGGGGCCGAAGCTCTAGCCGGCGACGAGGGGCCGCAGCTCTTCGGCCAGTAATCCTATAATGGTTAAAAACGACTCACGGAGGTTTTGGAAGACGGCCACGGCCGTTATCGCGCTGGCGGCGCTGGCGGCGCTCGTCTGGGGCGCCTACCGCTACCGCGGCGTAATACTCTCACATATAACGCCGAAGGCCGAAGAAGAGGAAGCCCCGGCGGCCGACGCCGAGGCCGCGGATATCTTCTTCGCCGACGAGGAATATACGAAACTGGTCGCCGAGCGGCACGACGTCGGCCCGGCCGAGACGGCCGAGGAGCGAGCCCGCCTCGTCGTCGCCGCGCTTATCGGCGGCCCGCGCTCGCCCTCTCTCTCGCCCACTATCCCCGCCGACGCTCAATTGAAGTCGGTCTTCATACGGGACGGCGTGGCTCTCCTAAACTTCGACGAACACATACGGTCGAAGCGCTTCGGCTCGACCGGCGAACTGTTCGCGTTGAACTCGCTCTACCGCACCGTTACCGCCAACGTCGCCCAGGTCGACAGCGTAGTTGTCCTCGTTGAAGGCCGCGCGTACCGGACGCTGGCGGGCGAAGGCGGCCACGTCGCCTCAGCCTTCCCCATCTACGGCGAACTCGGCCGCTACGTCTATCCCCCGCCCGAGGAGCGGTCCGAGAAATGACCGCCGACGCCCCCATCGCGATATTCGACTCCGGCGTGGGCGGCCTGACGGTGGCCCGCGAAGTAAACCGCGCCCTCCCGCACGAGGAAATAGTATACCTGGGCGATACCGCCCGCGTCCCGTACGGCTCGAAATCGGCGGCCACCGTTAAGCGCTTCGCCGGCGAATGCGTCGAATTCCTGCTACACTTCCGGCCCAAGTTCGTCATTATCGCGTGTAACACCGCGTCGGCGACGGCGCTCGACTCCCTGGACGAGATGGTGGACGTGCCGCTGTGGGGCGTCATCGAGCCGGGGGCGCGCGCCGCGCTGGGCGCCAGCGACTTGCGGCGCATCGGCGTCATAGGCACCCGCGCCACCGTAAAGAGCGGCGCGTACGCCCGCACCGTCGCCGCCCTCGATAAAGGCGCGACCGTCTTCAGCCGGGCGTGCCCGCTCTTCGTGCCGCTGGTCGAAGAGGGCAGGACGGACGGACCGGTAGTTAAGGCCGTAGCCCGGGAATACCTGGCGCCCCTCCTCGAGCAGGGAATAGATACGTTGATACTCGGCTGCACCCACTACCCGGTCCTGAAACCGGTTTTAGCCGAGGTCGCCGGCGCGGCCGTCGCGTTAATTGACTCTGCGGAAACGACCGCCACCGCGGCCCGCGAGCTGCTCGCGGCGCGCGGCGAAGTACGGACCGGGGACGCTTCGCCCAGGCCGCGATTCTTCGTAACCGACGTTATAGAGGATTTCGAACGGGTAGGCCGGATAATCTGGCCCGACATGGCGGGTAAAACCGAACGCGTAGAGATAGGCCGGGCCTCGCTTCGCTAGGGCATTCGCCGACCTGCGACGTTTACTTGCAACGCGCGCGGCTACTCTATTTTATAATCGTACGTAATCTCGCACGCTTTGGAGAGCATCGCCGACGCCGAGCAATACTTTTCCTGAGAAAGCCTAATCGCCTCGACCACGTCTTTTTCCTTGAGCCCCTCGCCCTCGAGATGATAAGTCAAATGTATCGCCGTAAAGACCTTGGGGTGTTCTTCGGCCCGGCCCGCGTCGACCTCGAGCCGGAACGCTCGCAAGGGCGCTCTCTTCTTTAGGAGTATGGAAACGACATCCATACCCGTACAGCCGGCGAGGCCGAGAAGGAGTAATTCCAAGGGGCGGGACGCGGCTTCGGCCCCCCGCAGCTCGGCGGGGCCGTCCATCGCGAGCCAGTGATTGGAGTCGGACTTACCTACGAAGGACAACCCTTTGACCATATAGACTTCGGCCTTCATTTCAACCTCCTTAAAAAGGCCGTACGCGAAAACGGAACGAGGTATTTATGCCCGTAGATAAACCCCGCGCCGACGGCCGCCGACCGGACCAACTCCGGCCCGTAAAAATATCCCGCGGGTATATAAAACACCCCGAAGGTTCGTGCCTTATAGAAGTCGGCGATACCAAGGTCATCTGCGCCGCCTCGGTGGAGGCCGGCGTCCCCAACTGGCTCGAGGGCGCCGGCCGGGGCTGGGTCACCGCCGAATATTCTATGTTGCCCCGGGCCACACATACAAGGTCTTTTCGCGAAGGACGGACCGCCCGACCGCCGGGCCGCACGATGGAAATACAACGGCTCGTGGGCCGGTGCCTGCGCGCCGTAACGGACCTGCCGGCGCTGGGAGACCGACGCGTCGTCGTCGACTGCGACGTCATCCAAGCGGACGGCGGCACTCGAGCCGCGGCCATCACCGGCGGCTACGTCGCGCTCCGCGACGCTCTCGCTAAAGCCCACATCACGGACGAGAGCGGCCAAATCCCGCTCGCCGAAGTCATCGTCGGGGTATCCGCCGGCATCGTCGGCGGCAGGTTGCTGCTCGACCTGGCGTACGCCGAGGACAGCGACGCCGCGGTGGACATGAACTGCGCCATCACGGCCTCGGGCCGGTTGGTAGAAATCCAGGCCTCCGCCGAAGAACGGCCTTTCGCCGACGTCGAATTCGAGAAGCTCCTGGCGCTTGCCCACAAGGGCGCATCGCTGCTGGCCAGGCTCGTAGCCCAACTCTTCGAAAGGGACCTTCCTTCTATACGAACCCACGAGGGTACGTAAAGCGCGCCCATGTCCGACTCTTTCTCGTTCGAGGTCGAAGCCGCCGGCCCGACGGGCCGCGCCGGCCTCCTGACGACCCCCCACGGCGTCGTAAAAACCCCCGCCTTTATGCCGGTGGCCACCCAGGCGGCGGTCAAACTCCTTGCGCCGGAAGAACTGGAGGCCGCCGGGACGAGCATCTTGGTCGCGAACGGCTACCACCTATACGTACGCCCGGGCGCGGAGGTCGTGGCGGCGCTGGGCGGCCTCCACCGATTCATGTCGTGGCCCGGCGCCATCCTCACGGACTCGGGCGGCTTCCAAATTCACTCCCTCGCGCCGCTGCGCGACGTAGACGACGACGGCGTGACGTTCCGCTCCCACGTCGACGGCCGGCTGCTCCGGCTCACGCCCGAGGTCGCGACCGACATCCAGGAGCAACTGGGCGCGGACCTCATAATGGCCTTCGACTATTGTACCTCGTATCCCACCAGCCGCCAAGAGGCCGAAAAAGCGGTTGCCCTCACGACGGCGTGGGCGGCGCGCTGCCGCGAGGCGCACGGCTCGCCCTCGCAAAGGCTACTGGGCATCGTCCAGGGGGCGCTCTTCAAAGACCTGCGCGAGCGCAGCGCGGCCGACCTCGTCGCGATGGACTTCTTCGGCTACGCCGCCGGCGGCCTTTCGGTCGGCGAGGAACCGACCCAGACCGCCGAGTACGCGGCCTTCACGGCCTCGTTACTCCCCCCGGATAGAATACGCTACCTCATGGGCGTGGGGCGCCCCGGAGACATCGCGCAGGCGGTCGCCGCGGGCGTCGATATGTTCGACTGCGTCGTGCCGACGCGGGAAGGACGGCACGGGACCGCGCTCGTCGCCGAAGGCCGCGCCAACGTACGCCAATCGTCGTACCGCGACGACGAGCGTCCCCTGGACGAAGGTTGCGATTGCTACACTTGCCGCCGCTTCAGCCGCGCGTACCTCCGCCACCTCTTCCTCGCCGGCGAGCACCTCGCCGGACGCCTCGTATCCCTACACAATTTAAACTACCTCCACCGGTTCGTCGCCAGCCTTCGCGAAAAAATCCTCCAAGAAAATAATTGACGGCGGCTCGCTCCGCACTTAGAATAGGAGGAGATGTACCGAGCAGCGATCACGGCCCTTATAATCGTCGCCGGCGCGGCCCAGGCCGCGGTATGGGTAGGCTACGAAGGCGGCTTACGCCAATATACGGACGAGGGCGAACTCGTACGCACCTACGACGATTACCGCCGGCCTATCTCGCTGGCGTTGGACGTTGAACGCCGCCGCCTGTGGTTCCTCGACGCGTACGACTACGGCCTGGTCTGCTTCGACGTCGACGCCGATAAAGAGGCCTTCCGCATCCGCGACGCGGCCCACGCCCCCGCCATAGGCACGAGCAACCTCCGCCTTTATCTTCTCGAAAAGCGGCCTATCGAACCTTCTATCTCGCTCGACGCGGGGGACGGCTCGGTGTGGGTCGCCGACTTCTACGGCCACCAGGTGGCGAAGTACGACGCGGCCGGTAAAGAGGTCTTCCGCTCCGGCTCCTTTCACGAACCCTTCGCGGTCGCGGCTCTCGGCGACTGTCTCGCGTGGGTGGCCGGCGGTATCAAGACGCTAAGCCTGGTCGGGCCGGAATGCAAAACCCTGCGGAGCTTGAGCGGCGTGAACGAGGCCCGGGCGCTGGCCTACGACGCGGCCCGCGAATTGGTGTGGGTTGCCGACTACCGCAACAACAGGGTTTTCGCCATAAACAGCGAAGGGCGGCTCAAAAGGAAGGTGACCGGGGTCGAGCTACCGGCCCAGCTCGCGGTCGACGACGCCCGGGGGACCGTCTGGGTCGCGACCCACTACGCCGGCATCGTTAAGATATCGGCCGATAACGAAAAAATAACCGGCTCCATACCGGAACCGGAAAGCGTGGCCGGTCTCGACGTCGACGGCGGCGGCAGGTTGTGGGTGGCGTACGACCAGGTGGAAGAAATAGTCTGCTATTCCCCTTTGGGGGACAAGGTTTTAACGATCAAACGAGTTAACATGCCCACCGGCGTAGCGGCCGAGTGAACGTCGCCGGCCTCGCTACCAAGTCCACTCCACGTGATACTGCGAGCCGGCCCTCATCCGGCCCACGCGCCACTCGAGCACGGCGCCGTCGGGCGAGCGTTGCAGGTCGGCCGGTTTGGACGCGCGGTTCTCCTTCTTAACGTACGCCCGCGCCCGGTGGGGCAATCGCCCCGGCGGGAACTCGACGCGGAACACCACGTCGTCGGTCGGGTAATCGCCGACGAACATAAACGAGACGTCGTCGCCGGTAAAAGCCTCGTAAATATTGTACGCTAACTTACGCGAAACGGGCACCCCCGGCGCGAGCGGCGGTTTGAACACTACTTTGATAATGTAATATTTCCCGACGCTCATCCTCTCGCCGATTTCGCCGGGCGTGACGTCGAAGTCGTCTAACCGCCCTTTGGTAAACAAGTTCCTATCCCGGATGTCGGCGAGGGGCTTAGCCATCGGCACGAGTTCCTGCTTCTTCTCGAAACGGGCCACTTTGCCGTCGGCGTCGAGGAGCTTCAACGTCAGCTCGGCGCTCCTAACTTTCAACACCGGCCGCTGGAAAGTAAACGCCGCCCAAACGAAAACGACCACCGTAAGCGCGGCCAGCACGCCCCCCGGCCACACCCAGCCCAGCGCGAAGCACACGACGGAAGCGACGACCAAGACAGCTACGCCTACGATTTTAATAGTATTACTCACGATATCCGCTCCTTAGTATATAAACATCGCGTCGCCGTACGAGTAGAAACGGTAACCTTCCTCGACGGCGGCGGCGTACCAACCTAATACGTTCTCGACGCCCGCGAACGCGGCCACCAGCGCCAGCAAGCTCGAGCGCGGCAAGTGGAAATTAGTCAGCAGCGCGTCCACGACTTTGAACCGGTACCCGGGGTAGATAAACAAGGCCGTCTCGCCGCGGAAGGGCGCCACGACGCCGCTGTCGTCGCCCGCGGTCTCGATCGCCCTGACGGCCGTCGTGCCCACCGCCACGACGCGACGTCCCTCCAGCTTCGCCGCGCTTATCGCCCGCGCCGCCGAGCGGTTCACGTTCGCCTCCTCGCGCTCCATCTCGTGCTCTTCGAGGGCTTCGGCGCGAATAGGTTTGAAAGTGCCGTACGATATATGGAGCGTTATCTCGACTACGTCGACGCCGGCCGCGCGGATTTGTTCCAGCAAAGCGGGCGTGAAATGCAACCCGGCGGTCGGAGCCGCAACGGAGCCGCGGCGCCGGGCGTATACCGTCTGGTACCGTTCGGCGTCCTGGGGCGTGGTACCCGCCGGCCTTTTAATATAAGGCGGCAACGGGACGCTGCCGGCGGCGTCCACCGCCGCCTCCACGTCGTCGACGCCGAAAAACTCGACGACGCGTTCCGGGCCCGCCAGCACGCCGACGACCTCGGCCACCAGGCCGTCGCCGCCGAAGGCAAATCGCGCGCCAACGCCCGCCCGCCGCGCGGGCCGGGCCAACGCCCGGTACCGCCCGGGCGCCAACTTCTTGAGCAACAGCAGCTCGGCCTCGGCGCCGTCCAGCGAACCCAGAAGCCGCGCCGGGTAAACGGACGTATCGTTTATGACCAAAACGTCCCCGGCCCGCAATAAACCGGGGAAATCGGCGAAAGTACCGTGGGAAGGAGCTCCCCCCTCCCGCCGACATACCATAAGCCGGGCCCCGTCCCGCTCGGGGGCCGGTTCCTGGGCGATAAGTTGGCGGGGGAAGTCGTAATCGATAATGGCGGTTTTCATAAGCCGGAACGTATATTAACACAAATCGGGCGCCGGTTGAAGGTAAAACGCGGCGCCGTATACCCTTGCGTAGATGCCGACATAGTGATACCATGCGAAAGTCAACCTAGAGGTTTCCTATGCTGAAATCGATGACCGGATTCGGCCGCGGCGAAGCCCCCTATGGCGACGGCTTCATTATTGTCGAAGTCACGACCGTAAACAGTCGGCACCTCGACGTCGTCGTACGGGGGTTGCGCGAGTACGGCTCGTTGGAGCTTAAAACCCGGGCGCTGGTGGGCGAAAAACTCGGCCGCGGTTCCGTGCACCTGAACGTTGCCGTGCGAGGGACGGCGCCGACGGCGAAACGCGTTAGGGCCGAAGTCGAGCTCGCTCGCGAATACTTAAGCGAGTTCGAGCGCCTGCGATACGCGCTGGGTTTGAAGGGCAACTTCCCGATGGACGCGTTGACCTCGTCGGAATGGTTCCTGGTCGTGGAGGAAGAGGCCCGCGACGAGGAGGTTTTTACCGAAAGCATCGTAGCCGCGCTTGAGGGGGCGTTGGCCCGCGTCGTCGAGATGCGCGAGGCGGAGGGAGCCAAATTGGCCGCGGACCTCGACGAGCGGCTGCAGCGGGTAGAAAAACTGGTCGACGACGTAGCCGCCCGCGCGCCGGAAGTAACCGCCGCCTACCGCGACAAGCTCGCGGCGCGCGTCGCGGAGCTGGCCCCCAACGCCGCGTTCGACGAATCGCGCCTCGAGGCGGAAGTCGCTCTGTTCGCCGAAAGGTCCGACGTTAGCGAGGAAATCGTCCGCACCCGGGCCCACCTCCGGGCCTTCGCCGACGCCGTCGCCGGCGGCGGCCGGGTGGGACGCCGCCTCGACTTCTTGACGATCGAAATGAACCGCGAGACGAACACCGTCGCGGCCAAAGCGCAAGACGCCCACATAGCGTCCACCGTCATAGGAATAAAAGACCTGCTCGAGCAAATACGCGAGCAGGTTCAGAACGTCGAGTGATGCGCCGCCCCGGCTAGTACCTCTTCACGGCGGCGACCGAATTTATTACCTCTTCCCACGCCCGGGCGTGGGCTTCCCACGTATAGCTGCGTTCCACCGCCCGGCGGCCCCACCGGCCGTATTCTCCGCGCAAATTCTCGTCGCCCAGAAGGCGGACGACCGCCGCGGCGAATTCGCCCGGCTCGTCGGCGGCGATGAACTCCCGCCCGGCGACGAAGTCCATACCCTCCGCGCCGCGGGTAGTAGAAACCACCGGCAGCGATACCGCCATCGCCTCCAACACCTTCATCTTCATCCCGGCGCCGAGCCGCACGGGACATACGTAAACTTGCACCCGCCTCAAGTACTCCTTGACGTCCGGTACGGCCCCGGTGACGACGACGCCGTCGCGCCGGCCCAACGACCGGGCTTCGGCGTTCGGGTTTTTGCCCACCACGTGAAATTTCGCTTCCGGGACTTCTCGCCGCACCAACGGGAATATCTCGTTCGCGAAATACGCCGCCGCGTCGACGTTGGGGGGATAATCCATAACGCCCGAGAACGCGATGGAGGCAGGCTCTTTCGGTACGTCTTTGTCGGATGGAATATCGGTGCCCGAGGGGGCGAAGTAAATGGGGAGGCCGGGGCATAGCTCGCGGATAACCTCGGCGTCGCGACGCGCCACCAACACGCAGGCGTCGTACCGAGGGTAGGTTCGCCTCTCGTAGCGCCGGACCTTCCAATATTGCAGTAGGCAGTAGACGAACGACGCCGGGTCGAGGGGTAAGCCGAGCCGACGTTTATAATATAGCGAGATCGCGTCCAACGGCGCGATAATTTTGGGCGTGTGTTTTACCTCGAGCGTATACTGGGCCATATTGATGTGGCCCCCTATAATAACGTCGAAGCGTTTACGTCGGAGCAACCGTTCCAAGGCCGAGGCGAAATTACGGTTGCGGTACAACAGTACGCCGAAGGGCCAAATGGTTAACATGCTCCACAATCGTCGGAACGGCGTCTTCGAAATTTCGTGCTCTACGAGCACTAACTCCTTAACCATCTCGCGGACGACGGCGACGTCCTCCGGCGCGTCGCCCACCGTCATAGCCAGCATCGTAACGTCGTGCCTATCGCGGAAATAGCGGAGAAGGTTAAAAACCACCGCGCGGTTCGAATCCGTGGGCGGGTACGGTACTTCCGACGCGATAATCAAAAGGCGCACGTTTACTCCCTTAAATCAAAAACCGTTATTATTATAAACCGTTTACCGCGCTAATACAACCGGAACCTCCCTCCTCCGAGCGCCCGGCCCGGTAGCGGTTATCCGACCCCCGCCGGCCCGGGTTAAAAAAAACCGCCCCCGGGGGCGGCTGCGCGCGCGACGCGGCGCTTACTCTTCTTCGGCCCATTCCTCCAAGAATTTCGCGATAAGGTCCTTCTCCTCCCGGTCCACTACGCGCTGCTCTTCCGCCGATATCGGGACCAGTTCGCCCTCCCGCAGTTTATTTATCATCAACTCGTGTTGGCTCTGCATAAGGCGGCGTAGCTTCTCGGTCCGGCCGGCGCCTTCCAACGCGCCGACTTGCTGTTTGGCCCGGGCGACGACGGCGCCGCCCTTGAATATGAGGGTTACCAAGTTATCGCCGACGTTCTCGGTCTGGACATGGTACCGCTCGCCGGCAACGGTAACTTCGTAATTAAGCCCTTGAATGATCATAGCTTTCCACTATTTCCCACAGAGCTCTCTTCAACGCCGTCACGCCCTCGCCCGTAAGGGCCGACGTCGCGACTACGTCCACGGCGGCGGCCGCCCGGAGCTCTTCCATCGCGCCGCGGCCGTGCGGCAGGTCCGTCTTGGCCGCAACTACGACCCCCACCCGGGGAATTAGACGGGCGTCGAAAAGCCTCAGCTCGCCCATAACGGTCGCGTAATCGTCGGCGGGCGCGGACCCGGCGACGTCGACGACCATCGCCAAAACCTTCGCCCGTTCCACGTGACGCAAGAAATCCTGTCCCAAACCCCGCCCCTCGGCCGCCCCCTCCAGCAAGCCGGGTACTTCGACCGCGGCGAAAGCGCTGGCGGGCGTTACCTCTACGATACCGAGCTGAGGCGCCAGCGTCGTAAACGGGTACGCCGCCACCTTGGGACGCGCCGTGCTCATCGCCGCCAACAGCGACGACTTACCCGCGTTCGGCGCCCCTACCAGAGCGACGTCCGCTATTATCTTCAGCGTAAAGCGGACGCGCCGGACCCGGCCGGGCCCACCCTTTTCAGCGTACCGCGGTACTTGAAGCGTGGGCGTCGCGAACCGAACGTTACCCCGGCCTCCCCGGCCGCCGCGGGCCAATACCAACTCGTCGCCCCCCTCTATTATCTCGCCCAGCGTCTCCCCCTCCGCCGTCTTAATTTCCGTCCCCAGCGGCAACCGTATCCTTCGGTCCTCGCCGGCGCGGCCGGCCCGTTTCCGGCCCGCGCCGTCGCCGCCCCGCCCGGCCGCTATGACTTCCGCGCCGGAGAGGTGATTGAGGGTACGCAACGCCTCGCAACCGACGGCGTAGACCGACCCGCCGCGGCCGCCGTCGCCGCCGTCGGGCCCGCCCCGCGGCACTAACCGCTCGCGCCGGAAAGAGACCGCGCCGTCGCCGCCGTCTCCCCCCCGCGCCTCGAGCTCAATTTCGTCGACGAACACAACAAACCCGCCGGGTACGCTGACGCCGAGAAGCTAAGCGCTTTCCAACCCGCCGGGGCATCCTTTTGTGTCGAAGAATATTATGCGCGCTCGTTTAAACCGGGATTACGACGTGGACCTCGCGCCGTTTTTTCCGGGTGACGTATTTTACCCGGCCGTCGGCCGTCGCGAACAGCGTATAGTCTTTACCGACGCCCACGTTATCGCCCGGGTAAAAACGAGTACCGCGTTGGCGGATTATTACGGAGCCGGCGGTAACGAACTCGCCGCCGAACGCCTTCAAGCCGAGGCGCTGGCCGGGGCTATCGCGCCCGTTTCGGGATGAGCCGCCGGATTTCTTGTGGGCCATAATCGTCTCCGTTACCGCGACCGGCTGGAAGCCGGGATTCCGGTTAAGATTTGGTAACCGATAAAACCTTTACTACCGTATAGGGCTGCCGGTGGCCGCGTAACTTTTTATAATCTTTACGGCGTCGAAACTTAAAAACTTCCACTTTCGAGCTGCGCTCGTGGCCGACGACTTCGGCGGTAACGCGCGCGCCCTCGAGTACGGGCGTGCCGACGTCGACGCCTTTCGCGTCGGCCGCCACCAACACTTCGTCGAGCTCGAGCCTCGAGCCGACGTCGGCGTCGATTTTATCCAACGCTACGACGTCGCCTTCGCGTAAACGGTATTGGCGGCCTTTAAAACGCACTATGGCAAACATTATAACCCCTTTATCAAACGCTATTTATAACATATTAAATATCCCTTGTCAAGTTATCCCTGACGCGCGACGCCCCCGCCGGCCGCACGCCGCCGGCAAAGCACCGCTAACACTACGGAGCCGCGAAGAGCTCGCCCCCGCCTATCCGGTAAAGGCCAGGGACGGTTCACGTTGCGGGACCCGTTTTTTTTACTTGACAAGGAAAATCCCTTTCTATTATAATATCGAGCAAGGAGCAAGCCAAAGGTGCCGAACGCCTTGGCGCAAAAGAGATATATATCGTGGTGCTTTTCCCTCAAGCTCTTGAAGGGAGGTGAACCGCCAGTATGAAAAAGGTTATCACGCTGAGCGTCCTTGGAGCTTTCTTTCTAGGCTTCCTCGCCTTGGGTTGCGGCCCCAGCAAAAAATTACTCGACGAGTATTACGACGCCAAAATGCTAAAACAGGAAGGCGAAGACCGACTGGCGAAGGCTACATCGGCCAACGCAGCGTATAAAGCCGAATACGACAAAGCCGTAAAGAAGGTTGACGAGCTTCGTGCGCAACATAAAGACCTTCACGAAAAGCGCAACAACATAGAGAAAGCTCGTAAATTGCCGGTCACGCCGTTGCTCCACGGCGCCGAGAAAGAACCGACCTGGGAATAAGCCGCTAAACTTAGCCGGACGGCTCAAACACGGTTACCGGAATTAACGAGCCCCGGCGTAAAAAATACTCCTAACGAAAGGGGTGTTAACGGGTGAAACAGGCTGTCTTAGCTTTCGCGGTTTTCGCGCTGTGCGTCGCCCCGTTCGCTTTAGCCCAAGATTACGACGCGCTCAAGCGTGAAGTTAAAATGAACGAAGGCGCCGGCGAAGGTAAAATCGAAGAGCAGATCCAGACCCGCCTCGACGACCAGGCGCGCCTGAATAAGGAAGCCGAGGGCGTAGAGTTCGAGAACAAGGCGCTCGAGGGCAAGGTCATGAAAGTCCAGAAAGTCCACGACTTCTGGAAAACGATTATCGGCGAAGATATGGCCTTCCTTAAGAAATACGAAGTCGTAGGAGGTCAGCATGTCGTCGTCGAAGGCGAATGCCTTTGGATGATCGCCGGCATGGAATACGGCCATCCGTACTACTACAAGTGGCCCCTTATATACAACGCCAACCGCGAACTCATAAAGGATCCGGACCTTATCTACCCCGGCTGGAACCTAGTAATCCCGGCGATGCAGTAATTATCGATCTTCGTAAAAAAGACAGTCGCTTCCGACTGTCTTTTTTTTTGAGGGTAATACGACTATGCTAGTCGTAGTGCAACGCGTGAGCGAGGCAAAGGTTTCGGTGGAGGGGCGCGCCGCCGCGGCCGTCGGCCCGGGCTTGCTGATACTCCTGGGCGTCGCCGCCGGCGACGGCGAGCGAGACGCGGCCTACCTCGCCGCCAAAATAGCCCACCTGCGCTTGTTCGCCGACGACGAAAGCCGGATGAACCGCTCGCTGCTGGACGTGGGGGGCGAAGCGCTCGTGGTCTCGCAATTCACGCTCCACGGCGATTGCCGCAAGGGCCGGCGGCCGGATTTCACGCGCGCCGCGCCCCCCGCCGAAGCCGAGCGCCTTTACGATAGGTTCATCGAGGAGCTGTCCGCCCTCGGCGTGCCGACCCGGGCCGGCGAGTTCGGCGCGATGATGGCCGTATCGCTCACCAACGACGGGCCGGTAACGCTGATAGTACGTTCCCCCTCCGAGGCCGGATAAAAAAACCCCGCGGGCCGCCCCGTCAATCGCCCCGGTCGCCCGGCGGCCCGAACCTCTCGCGCAAGAGTTCCAACAGGCGTTCCCGCTCGTTGAGCGATTGGTCTTCCAAGACGCGCTCGAGCAGGTAACTTAAAACCTCCCCCACTTTGGGGCCGGGCGGGATATCGAGCTCCGCCATTACGTCGCGGCCGTCGACCGCGAGGTCCTTCTCGGTAAAGGCCTCCTCCCGGGCGATGGCGTCGTTGATGCGGCGCTCGAGCGCGCGCAGGTACCCGGGAAAGCCGTAGTTGGTGCCGTTACCGAACCAGTCGGCGATTCGCAGGTCGAAGAGGTCGGCTATGTTTTCCCGCCCCACCTTGCGGATAAGCCGCCGGATCGCGGCGTCGGTCCAGGAGGGGGTATAGCCGAACATGTGGTAGTAGACCAGGTGCAGGACGTGGTCCCGCTCCTTTTTGCTGAAGCGCAGGCGGTTCAGGATGTGGCGGGCCATCCGGCGGCTCACCGCCTGGTGGTTGTAGAACGTCACCCGGCCGTCGCGCACCACGCGCGTACGCGGCTTGCCGACGTCGTGCAGCAGCGCCGCCAACCGCACGAGCGGCTTTTCGGCCGGCGCCGCGTCGCACGAGTATAGCGAATGAGTGTAAACGTCGTAGGCGTGAAACTCGTTTTGCGTAACGGCGTACCCTTCCAATAGCTCCGGAATAAATAACTCGAGCAGGCCGGTCTCGCGCATAAGCTCGAGGCCGTACGACGGTTTGGCCGCCGTGGCCAACATCTTAACGAACTCGTCGCGGACCCGCTCGACGGCTACCATCCGGACGCGGTCCAATACCGCGGGTACGGCGTCCAGGGTCTCGGCGTCGACGTCGAACTCGAAGCGCGCCGCCAGCCGCACGGCGCGGAGGGGTCTCAGGCCGTCCTCGCGAAACCTCTCCCGGGCGTCGCCTACGGCCCGGACGACGCCGCGTTCGAAATCGTCGATGCCGCCGAACAAGTCGACGAGTTTATCCTGCAGGGGGTCGTAGGCCAGCGCGTTGAAGGTGAAATCGCGCCGGCTGAGGTCTTCTTCTATACTCCGGGCGTACGTGACGTCGTCGGGATGGCGGGCGTCCCCGTACTTACCGTCCCGCCGAAACGTCGTCACCTCGTAGTCGCCCCGGGCGCCCAGGACCGTAACCGTCCCGTGTTTGATACCCGTCGGCGCGGTGCGGCGGAAAAGCCGCTGGACTTCTTCGGGGACGGCGTCGGTCGCGACGTCGAAGTCTACCGCGTCCAAGCCGGCGAGCAGGTCCCGGACGCAGCCGCCCACGAGGTACGCTTGCTTACCCGCGGCCCGGAGCGTCCCGACGACCTCGCGTACCTCGGCCGGCACTTTCTTCAGGTTAGCCCGATTCAACCGCTTTTTCGGCTTCTTTCCTAACTTCAGCTTCATTTCCCGAGCGCTACCGCGACCGCCATCGCGTAACCCTTCTCGTGGCTTATAGTAACCATGACTTTTTCTACGCCGCGCTCGGCGGCGAGCGCCGCGGCTACGCCGCTAAGTTCGACCGTGGGCCGATTGCCGTCGGCCCTGACGACGACGTCGCGGTAAGCGAGCCCGGTGAGCGCCGTCGGCGAGAGGGCCTTGACTACCGCCTCCTTGGCCGCGAACCTGCCCGCCAGCGCGCACGCGTAGTCGACGCGCGCCATACAGTACTCCCTCTCCTCGGGCGTAAAGAGACGCTCCAGAAAACGGCCGCCGAAACGCTCGTACGCTCGCGCGACGCGCCTCACCTCTATCAAATCGGCGCCGATGCCGATTATCGCCGTCATTCGAACCCCACGCGGCCTTGCCGCATCAACGCCAGCATTTGCCTCGTGGCCTCTTCCAGGCCGACGAACATCGCCCGCGCTGCGATGCTGTGTCCTATGTTGAGCTCCTCGAGCTCGGGTATCGCCGCCACCGGCTTGACGTTGTAATAGGTAAGGCCGTGGCCGGCGCTGACGCGGAGGCCGAGTGACGCGGCGACGCGCGCCGCCGCCGCGATTTCCTCCCGCCGCGCGGGTCTGTCGGACGCGGCGGCGTTGGCGTACGAGCCGGTGTGTATCTCCACCGTCGTAGCCCCCACTTCCCGCGAGGCCGCGAGTTGTTCCTCCGCCGGCTCCACGAACGTACTTACCGGGACGCCGCCCTTGCCGAGTTCGGCGACTACGTCGGCCAAACGCCCGCGGCCTGCGGCGACGTCGAGGCCCCCTTCCGTAGTGAGCTCCTCGCGCCGTTCCGGCACGAGCGTTACGAACTTCGGCCTATACTTCAACGCCACGGCGACCATCTCTTCGGTCGCCGCCATCTCGAGGTCGATGCCGGTGGCCACCGTCCGGCTTAGTATTTCGAGGTCCCGGTCTTGGATATGGCGCCGGTCCTCGCGGAGGTGTATCGTGATATGGGCGGCGCCGCCCCGTTCGGCGGCGTACGCCGCGGCCACCGGATCAGGTTCAAAAGTACCCCTCGCCTGGCGCAGCGTCGCGACGTGGTCGATGTTGACTCCCAAACGCATAACCTTCTCCTTAAGCCGATATCTTAACCGAACCGGTACTTCAGGGTAACGGTAGGCGAATCCTCTCCCGGCGCAAGAAAGTTACGTAGGAACGGTACCCGCCCTCCTTCGCCAGCGCCACCGCCCGCTCGAATTCGTGCCCCACCTCGTACGGGGCGTGTGCGTCGGAGCCGAACGTTACCGGAACGCCGAGGTCGCGCGCGCGCCGCAACAACTCGAGCGAAGGGTAAATTTCGCCCACCCGCTTCCGTAAGCCGGAGGTATTCACCTCCAAGACCATACCGCCGGCGGCGACCGCCGCCAACGCGGCGTCTTCCGCGTCTTGCACCGGCTCCTCCGGCGAATAACCGAATTTCTTCGGCAAATCGGGATGCGCCCACGCGTCGAAAAGGCCCGACCGGGCCATCCTGACTACCAGCGCGTAATAATCGCGGTATAACGCGGTTATATCGGCCCCCTCGTAACGCGCCAAACCTTGCGTATGGTCGAAAGGCCAATCCCCCACCCAATGGACGGAGCCGTAAACGTAGTCCAACGGCAGCGCCGCGAGCACCGCCTCGAGCCGCGCCTCTTGACCCGGGAAATAGTCGGCCTCGACCCCCAACAACACCGGCGTGGGCGATTTAGCTTTAAGACGCTGGATTCCGTCGATGTAAACCGGCAAATCGTCCCACGACATAGCCAGCGCGGCGTCGGCCATACTCGGCTCGAGGAACGGCAGGTGGTCGTTGAAGCCTATGCCCGCCAGGCCGTCGGCCGCGGTGACGTAGGCCCGGGGGGCGCCTTCGGCATGGCCGCATAACGGCGTATGCACGTGATGGTCCACGGGAAGACGGGGCTGTCGCTCCTTAGCGTTCACTCCGGTTTCTCCCCCTCGTCGTTTTCGCCGGGAGCTTCCGTCTCTTCCTCGGGGCTTTCCTCTTCCTGCAGATATTCGTCGACCAACTGTTTAATATCCAAACCCTTGTGGTCTTTTCCGCGTACCTTCGTCATAACGGCGCCGTAAATCGCCGGCGCGACTTTCACGATGTGTGGCCCGAGCAAGCTGGTGTTCAGGTCCCGCTCCAACTTGGGGAAGAACGGAAATAACGCGAAGACCAACGCCGCGACGCTGGCGAAGATCAACCCCCGGGCGAAGCCGAACGCCCCCCCCGCCAGTCGGTCGAACCAACCTACGAAGAGTCTCTTGGCGCCCTTGTGGAGAAGGTGGCCGAGCCAGCTCGAGCCGAAGGCGATGACGCAAAATATCACGACGAAAGCCGCCAAATTAGCTACCGCCGGCCGGGCGTCCAACCAACCCCCGATATTCCAACCCAACGCCTCGTACAACCTGAAACCGGCGAAAAGGCCGAGCACGATGCCCGCTAAATTGAAAAACTCCCGGAAGATTCCCCTCTTTACACCCAAGACGCAATTAACCGCGACGATCACCGCCAACGCGGCGTCCACCCAGTTAATACCGCGCATCTTCCCCCCGCTTTCGGTTCAAATAGTACCACTTTATGGCGCTCCACGAACAAGGAAAGGTTTGCTCGTTGGCGACAACGTCGGCGTACGATGCACCGGTACCGTCTACCATTTCTACGATAACCCAAGGGCCCGACGCGTCCGACCGCGCCAGGCCGAACGTAACTTCGCCGCGGGCGTAAAAACAATACGTCGGCTCGCGCCATACCCTCACGCGGACGTCGAGAGGCACGGTCGTGAATTCGGTCGCCGCGGCCGGCGGCATTCCCACTAATCCCGGCGCCGTCTCCATCTCCAATACAACGTGGTACGCATCATCGAGTAGCGCCCGCGTAGCATCCATCTCCTCGCGCCAACCCCATTTCGCGGGGAATCCGGGGGGCGGCTCCTCGGCGCTCGACGTAAACCTCTCCGGCGAGAACAACGTCTCGTACGTCCGGCAATCCGGCGCGTTGTACGCCAACTTCAGGTTGTATAAGGTCTTCGCCGGCGTGTATGCGGGCCGCGCCGGCGGGCGCCTCTCCGGCCGTCCGCAAGACGAGAGTACCGCGGCCAATAAAATTACGGCGAAGCGTCGCACTTCCCGGCCCTCCCGGCGTCAGAGGCGCCGGGATATCGCGACCGCCCTCCGGACGACTTCCATCGCGTCCCGGCCGAATATGCGAACCATAGGTTCTTTACCTACGGCGCCCCGGTCGAAAATAATCGGGGGGACTATACCGACTCCCGCCACGGCCTCGTCGACGCCCCACTCGACCGTCCGCCCCTCGTCGCCCGCTATATCGGCCGGTTCCCGGGCCCGGTCGAAACCCGCCCCGCGGTAATTGAGCTCCGAGCACGCGGCGAGTACGTCGTCGCCGAAACGGACGTTCATAGCGGCTCGAGCCGACGCGTCGTGCTTCATCGCCGCGAGCACCGCGCGCGCCATATGGCGGCTCGCGCCGAACGCCGGC
This sequence comes from bacterium, assembly GCA_035529855.1. Lineage (NCBI taxonomy): Bacteria > bacterium. The sequence goes on along the minus strand of DATKVX010000079.1, from coordinate 63,855 downwards.
GTCCCGCACGCGCGTACGGCGGCGCCCACCCGCGCGACCCGCCCCGACACCGCGCACACCTCATCCACCGAACGCGCGTCCGGTATTGCGTACGCGATATTGGTCCCGACCTCCGGTATCAACTTGTACGTCCCGCTGGCCGCCTCGAAGACGTTGACCGCGCGGAGCAAATTGTTGTATACGCGCCACCGCTCGGCGTCGCCGAACACCGCGGCCGTCCGACCGGGTACCGAGGCGCCCTTCCCGGGGGTGACCGCGCCCGTCACCGCGGCGCTTACGTATTCCTCCCCGCGTTCGAAGGCCTCCAGGACGTCGGCGTTGAACGCCAAATAGGCCGTTACTGCGGCCGCGACCAGACAACCGGTCCCGTGGATGGGCCCCTCCACCCGGGCCCGGCGGTACTCGCGCATCTCCGCGCCCGTAAAGAGAATATCCACTACGTCGGCTTTGCTCCCCACGTGGCCGCCGGTGGCCAGGACCGACAGGCCGTACCGTCCGTGGAACACCCGCACCTGCGTCCGCAGCTCGCCGTGATTTTGCGCCGGCTCGTCGTCCACGAGGTAAGCGAGTTCGAAGCTGTTGGGCGTCGCCAACGATACCTGCGGCAGGATGACGTCCGCAAACGCCTTCTCCGGTACGCCCTCGTATAACGGCTGACCCGCACCGGCCTTCATTACGGGGTCGAATACCACCGGGACGCCGCCGTCCTTGAACTTGGACAAGTACGGCCCTAACTCGTACGCCAAGCGGTCGGACGCCAACATGCCGAGTTTCACCGCGGCTACGTCGACGTCGTCCAACACCGCGTCCAACTGCGCCTTCAGGTCGCGCTCGCCGACGGCCCAAAATCCGGAGACGCCGCGCGTATTTTGGTACGTGATAGCCGTCGCGACCGCGGCGCCGTACACGCCGATAACCGAAAAAGTAACGACGTCCGCGGTTATGCCGGCGCCGCCCGAAGGGTCGAGCCCTCCTATAGTCAACGCCACTTTAGCCTTCATTTATTCGGCTCCGCTTCTTCGCGAACTGCTTTAACGGGAACTTTCGCCGCCTCCGCCGAGGCTTTCTTCTCGTACTCTTCGAAAACCTCGTCCGGGATAAGTAGGTCGGCGTCGTCGGGAATCTCGACCACCTTTAGTTTGCTGCCGTCGACGATGTGAACCGGCAATTTGGCGCTGAGGTAGTTGTACGGGTCGACCGGCACGTTATTAATGCGTACCTCGTAGTGGAGGTGGTTGCCGGTAGCCAGGCCCGTGGCGCCAACTTTGCCTATTACGTCCCCGCGTTCGACGCGGTCGCCGACCTTGACGTCCGCTTTGGCCAGGTGGCCGTAACGCGTCGAAAACCCGCCGCCGTGGTCGAGGAAGATGACGTTTCCGTAGTACGGATACGGGCCCGCGACCACCACTACGCCCTCGGCCGGAGCGCCTATCGGCGTACCGGCGGGCGCCGCGATGTCCAACCCGCCGTGGATGCGGCCTCGCCAACGCCGCGCGCCGAAGTACGACGTTATAATACCCTTCACCGGCGGCATATCGGGAACGTCCGCCAAGAGGGATTTGCGGCGTTCCAGCAAGCGCCGCAGGACCAGAAACTCCTTTTCGCAACCTACGCAAAAGGTGCGCAGCGTTCGCTCGTGCCGCCGCGCTTCGGTTCCGAAGCGTTCCTCGTCCAGTTTGTAGAGCGCGTCGAAATACTCGGCCTCGCTTATCGTCGGCCCCCCGGCGCTGAGCTTCTTCGCCGATTTAGCGTCTAACTTAAATCCCGCCATTATCCTGAGGTCGGTGTAGAACTTATCGAGCTTTTTCAAAGCCGCGTCGAGCTCCTCCAACCGGAGCGCGTAGTCGTCGCGTTCCTTTTGGAGTCGGAAGCTCAAATCGGATATGACCTCGTCCCGCCGGCCGAGCTCGCCGCCGAGATGACGGTTCTCGCCCGTCAACCGGCGGTTCCGTTCGAACGTAGGCCGGACGGCGTGGTCCATCGCGCGGTAGTTGTAATACAACGTCACCGCGACGCCGCCCGCGCTTACGGCGAGGCTGCACGAGAATACGGCCAGCGCGGTAATAATACGCCGTGATAAATGGACCGACCGTACGCGCCCCGACGAATGCGAACCTATCATTAATGTGTAATCGCGTTTAAACATAGCGTTTCCACCCGACTAATTTAAATCTTATCAGAAACCGTTCCCTAAATCAACGCCTCGAAAAATTAAAAAACCCGGCTCGCGGCCGGGGTTACGTCGGTATAATAAAACTAAAATTATATTCGCGGTAAAAGGGGTACCACCGCGGCCTTAGCCCACGCTACCAGTGGCTGCGGCCAAACGCCGAGGAGTACCGTAAAGATGAAACATATGAGGAGAGCCACCGCCGCGGCCGGCGAAACCCGCCGCATGTCCTCGCCCTCCGCCTTGCCGAAGTACATCGGCTTTAGCACGCGCGCGTACATGAAAAGCGCGACGACGCTGGCCAAAATCGCGACCACGGCGAGGAAAATATAATCCCGCGCGATCAACGCCGCCAATATATAGAATTTGGCGAAAAAGCCGGCCAGCGGCGGGATACCGGCGAGCGCGAGCAGGAAGACCGCGAGGGCCGCGGCGAGGATGGGGTGCCGCTTCCCCATACCGGCGTAATCCTTCAAGTCATAGCCGCCCGTAACGTGGCCTATAACGGCCACCGTCCCAAAAGCGCCGATGTTCATCGCCGCGTACAACGCAAGATATACGAGGACCGACGCGAAGCCGAGGTGGGTATCGGCGACGACGCCCAACAACGCGAAGCCGGCGTGAGCGATCGACGAATAGGCCAGCAGCCGCCGCACGTCCTTCTGGACGATGCCGACCAGGACGCCGAAGACCATCGACGCCACCGCCAGCGCCGCCAGGTACTTGGTCCAGCCGCCGTAAACCATGTCCAGCGGCGCGTGCAGCGTCAGAACGAGCCGTAGGATTACGGCGAACCCCGACGCCTTGGACGCGACCGACAGGAACGCCGCGATGGGCGTGGGCGCGCCCTGGTACGCGTCCGGCGCCCACATATGGAAGGGAACGGCCGAGATTTTATAACCCAGGCCTACAAGAATCAGGGCGAACGCCAGGAATACGAACTCGGGCGGCAGCGTCGCCGCGGCTCCGGTCACCGGGGCGAGGAACGTCAGGTAGCCCCACGACCCGAACGCCCATTCCACCCGCGGTAAACTCCGGGCGATAGCGGCCAGGTCGGTGGCGCCGGTCATACCGTAGAGGAGGCCGAAGCCCAAGAGCATCACGGCGGAGGCGGCCGCGCCGTAGAGGAAGTACTTCAGGCCGGCCTCGGCCGAGAACCGGTCGCCGCGGATATACCCGACCAGAACGTACGAGAGTATGCTGGAGAACTCGATCGCGACGTAGATGAGGACGAGGTTGGTGGCCGACGCCATAAACGATACGGCGCACGTCACCATTATGAGGAGGGCGTAGTACTCGGGCCGGTCGCTGCCCTCGAGCGGAGCGTAACGCGCCGACAACAGCGCCACGAGCGCGAGCGCCGCGCAGAAGATGACCGCGAATATAACGAAGAACGGGTCGACGGTAAGCGCGCCGAACCACGAAACCGCCGGCTCGCGCCACAGCACCAGCGCCGCGACGGCCGTGGCCGCGGCGACGGCGACCGTGAAATAGGGCGCCACGGCGCCGGCGAACCGCCGCGAGGCCGCGCTCGCCGCCACCAGCAATACCGCGCCGCCGGCGAGTATCAAATGAGGTAAGAGGCTAAGCCAGTCGTATTCCATAACGCGCGGCCGTCTACTTGAGGGCCATCATAACCCGCGAGAGCTCGGTGAGCGCCGGGTTCATTAATTTAATCAAAACCGACGGATAGACACCTATGAGAACCATGAGTATCATGAGCGGCACCACCGTCACGAGTTCGCGGAAGTTGATGTCGGGTAAATTCTCCCACCGCGGCATTAATTTCCCCAGGAACATACGCCGTATGGTCCACAGGAAGTACGCCGCGGTTATGACTATGCCGGCGCCCGAGATGATGACCAGCACCGGGAATACCGGGAAGGCCCCGGCGAGCGACAAGAATTCCGCTACGAAACCGGCGAGGCCGGGCAACCCGAGAGAAGCGAACATCGTAAAGGACATTATGCCGACGTACACCGGCACGCGGACGGCGAGGCCCGAGAAGGCGTCGATGTCGCGGACGTGGGCGCGGTCGTAGAGGACGCCCACCAAGAGGAACAACGCGCCCGTTATGATGCCGTGGCAGAACATCTGCATCACGGCGCCGTTGAGGCCCGTCGGCGTCATAGCCGCGGCGCCCAGCAGCACGAACCCCATGTGGCCCACCGACGAGTACGCGATGAGCTTCTTGAGGTCCTTCTGCGCCATCGCGACCAGCGAGCCGTAAACGATGTTAATCACGCCCAGTATCGCCAGCGGCCAGGCGAACCAGTGGGCGCCCTGCGGCAGGATGGGGAACGAGACGCGGAGCAAGCCGTACCCGCCCATCTTCAACAGCACGCCCGCCAGCAATACCGATATCGCCGTGGGCGCCTCGACGTGGGCGTCGGGCAACCACGTATGGAACGGGAAGACCGGCACCTTTATCGCGAAGCCCACGAAGAACGCCAGGAAAACGACGATCTGGAACGTCCGCAGGAAGGTCCCCTGCTGCCGCATGAGCTCGAGCATGTCGAAGGTATGGGGCTGGGCGGTGAAGTACAGCGCCAATATCCCCAAGAGCATTATCACGCTTCCCAACAACGTGTAGAGGAAGAACTTTATGGCGGCGTATTCGCGCCTTTCGCCCCCCCACATGCCGATGAGGAAGTACATCGGCACCAGCATGACTTCCCAGAAGACGTAGAACAGGAAGAGGTCTAGCGAGACGAAGACGCCCAACATCCCGGCTACGAGCAATAAATACAGCGCGTAATATTCCTTGACCCGTTCCTTTATGGAGAAAGAGGCGATGGCGGCTAAAAACGACAACAGCGTCGTAAGAATAAACAACGGTATCGAGAGGCCGTCGATGCCGAGATGATAGAAAACATTTACCGAAGGAATCCAGCGGTGCAATTCCTCGAGCTGCATCGCGCCGGTGATACCCGGGTCGAATACGGCGAGCGCCCACGCCGAGAAACCCATCGCGACGGCGGTGAACGCAACGCCGACGGCCCGGATGCCGGTCACCCACCGCTCGGGCAGGAGCAAGACCACCACCATCCCCACCACCGGCGTAAAGACGGTTGCTGTTAAAATAGGAAACGCCATCGCCATAGCCTCCTAAACAATATGTACGCGCGGGCCCGCCGTTAACGCACGCCCGCGAATTCCTCCAATTCTTCCGCCTCGGCCTCCGAACCGTACGCCGGCACCGTGCCCGGCGCGAGGTCCGAGTACATGTAGGCCGCTTTCAGCGCCAATAAGGCCTCCGCCCGCCGGCCCAAATAGTACTGCGCCCGGCCGAGCAGGTGCAGGGCCGCTATGGCCCGCATCGTCTGGGGATACGCGGCCACCAGCTTCTTCGCCTGCGACGCCACGGCCTCGTAGTCGTCGGCGCGCAGCGCAACGGCGACCTCTTCGTACAGCGCGGACAGCTCCGGCGGCTCGGCCGCGACCCGCTGCAAGTATTCGGTCGACTTCTCATCGTTGCCCTCGGCATACTCGAGCTGGCTTAAAAGCAAGTACGCCAGGAAACAATCGGCGTCCGCTTTGACCGCTTTATCCAGCTTATCCCGGGCGCCCTTCATCTTACCGCCGCCGATCGCGTCGATCCCTTCCCAGAAGTACTCGCGGCAGCCGGCGTCGGCCGAAATTATCTCCTTGTACGGCATGGCGTCGTCGGCCGCGGCGGCCGTCGCCGCGACCACGACTATCAATACCCCGATTAATTTCTTACGCGCCAACGTCATAATTTCCTCACGTAAAGGGCGAAACCCTCGCCGGCTATATCGGCCTTAACCGTCTCGAATCCCGCTATTGCCAACCGTTCGTCCGGCGCCGCGCTGGGAGCCACTATATGCGTCGCGCCGCGCGAGGCCGTCGCCGCCGCGAACGCATCGCTTAAAGCCGCGAGGCCGTCTTCCGTTAACTCTTCCGCCGTCGCCGCGGCGACGAGGTAGGACGGCCGCTCGAGCCCCTCGGCCGCCCGGGCCAACGTTACCGCGTCCCAACCGCCGAGCGCCATATCGGCGCCGCCCACGAGCCGAGGCCGGAGAGAACGCCACCGCCTCCTCCGCCGCAGCCACCGCGCCGGCCCCGCCGGGTCCGTCGCGCCGCACATAACGCCCGCTACGCCCTCTTCTTCCAACGCCACCGTCCCGACGGTGAAGTCGCGGTTGGCGTACGCGTCGTAGAACGCGCGCAGCACGCTTCGGGCGGTTTTGCCCCGGTAGCACCAGGGCCGCGTCGCCCGGTGGAGCGCGACGGCCCCCTTCACGTGCGCCCGGTTCAACGGCAACGTCTTCAACCCGCCCCCCTAAAGAATAACGATTACCGCGACCAGTATCGCGACGACGCCGCACGCCAGGACGATTAAATATTCCTGGACGTAGCCCGTCTGGACGCGGCGGAAAATTTTACCGAAGGCCTGCGTAATCCAGCCCGTGAAGTTAACCGCGCCGTCGACGACGGCGAGGTCGAACCAACCCTTGAACTTCGACCACAGGACCGTGAGCCAGGCGGTGCCGTTAACGGCGCCGTCGATCACGTAATTGTCGAACAGGCCCCACAGCCGCGCGACGAACACGGTCCCCTTGACGAACAAAAAGCCGTACACGTCGTCGAAGAAGTATTTACGCTCGAGCACGAACGCTACCGGCCGGAAGGCCCGGTAGATCTTTTCGACCGGGTACACCTTCAACCTGTACAAAGCCCAAGCGAGCGCGATGCCGCCCGCCGCCAGCGCGAGCGACGCACCCGCGGCGCCGACGTTGACGCCGTGGTGCCCGCCGTACACGTGGAAGCCGGCCAACCAGGCGAAGCCCTTCGTTACCCCCGGTATCCCGACCCATCCGGCCGCCACCGAGAATATGCAGAGGAACACCATCGGCCCCAGCATATTCCAGGGCGCTTCGTGGGCGCGCTCCGCCTTTTCGCCCGCCTTGCCACCGAAGGTTATGAATATGGCGCGGAACATGTAGAACGCCGTCAGGAAGACGGTGAAGAAGGCGGCGAAGGCCAGGTACCAGCCGCCGTGGTCGACGACCGCCGCCAGGATCTCATCCTTGGAGAAGAAGCCCGAGAACGGCGGCACGCCCGCCAGCGCGAGCGCCGCCAGCACGAACGTGGCCGCGGTCCACTTCATCCGGCGGCCCAGGCCGCCCATCTCGCGCATGTCGTTGGTGTGACACGCGTGGATGACGGCGCCGGCGCCCAAAAACAGCAGCGCCTTGAAGAACGCGTGCGTGTAGAGGTGGAATATACCCGCGGCCTGGCTGCCGCACCCCAGCGCGAGCATCATATAGCCGAGTTGGCTTATGGTGGAATACGCCAGCACGCGCTTGATGTCGATCTGGACTACGGCTATGGTCGCGGCCATGAGGGCCGTGGTCGCCCCCACGTACGCCACGACCTCCGAGGCGCCCGCGGCGGCGACGAATATCGGGAACGAGCGCGCGACGAGGTAGACGCCCGCGGCCACCATCGTCGCGGCGTGGATCAGGGCGCTGACCGGCGTCGGGCCCTCCATCGCGTCCGGGAGCCAGACGTGCAGCGGAATCTGCGCCGACTTACCCACCGCGCCCGCGAAGATGAGGAGCGCGATGGCGGTTACCATCGCCGGCGCCAGCGCGCCGTACTCGAGGAGGCCGAAGACGGTCCCGAAGTGGAACGTCCCGGTCAGCGTGAAGATGAGTATAATGCCCACCAACAGGCCGACGTCTCCCAGCCTCGTCGTTATGAACGCCTTCATTCCGGCGTTGGCCGCTTCCGGCTTCTCGAACCAGAAACCGATTAAGAGGTAAGACGTAAGGCCGACCAGTTCCCAGAAGATGAACGCCTGCAGGAAGTTGTTGGCCAAAACCAACCCGAGCATCGCCGCCGAGAAGAGGTTCAGGTACGCGAAGTAGCGGCCGTAGAGCTTGTCGCCGGCCATGTAGCCGGTCGAGTAAATGTGGATCATGAACGAGACGGTCGCGACGACGAGGGCCATTACGCCGCCGAAGCGGTCGAGCTGGAAGCCGACGTGCAGCGTGAAGTCGCCCACCTGGAACCAGGTATAGGAGAAGTCGCCGCCGTGGCCCAGCAGGATGCGGACGAATAGCGCTATCGCGGCGGCGAACGAGACGCCCAGCGCCGCGACCGGCGCGATCGCGGCCTTGGGCTCGCCCATCCGCCTACCCCACAGGACGGCGATGAGGAAGCCCAGCAGAGGCGCGAAATTAATTATCGACGCTAACCAGACCATAGCTCGAGTCTACTCCGGGGGCGGCTCCATCCCGGCGTCGCGGCTGTCGCGTACCTCGGGCGGTTCGTCTTCCACCGGCGGTAATATCTCAATAGAACTTAGCATTTCCCGCGCCGCGGCCGCGAGGCGATTTTCGACGACTTCCGGGTGCGAGAGCTCTACCACGTATAAATTATTCCCCGAAGTTAAAAATAGCACCTCGAGGCGGCGCCTCCCCTCTTGCTCCCCTACTACGTAAGAGTTTCTTAAACCGTCGTCCGCGCCCGCCGCCGCGAGTTCGGCTTCTCCTAAAATCTCGCCGTCCACTTCGAACGAGCTCGACGCCCCCAGCCGGCGCTGGTAAAAGCCGGCCCAGATTACGACGTTCGCGTACGCGGCCTCGCGGCGCGTTATTAATGCCTCCAAGCCGGCGTGCGGGCCCTCGGGCCAACTCAAGCGAACCGCGGTAACCGTGGTTCCTTCGGCCGGCGCGGCCTCCTCCGCCTCGTACCCGGGCGGGACGTTAAGCGTTACGCCGAGCGCGTCGTGCGTAAACGGCTCGTACTCGCCCGCGACGGCGCTCGCCGCAAGGCAAGACGCCCCCAAGACCGCCGCTGCGATTATCCGCCCCACGTAAACTCAGCCGCGTAGCTCGTGCAGGTCGTCGACGGCGACGGTCCCGCGCGAGCGGTAGATAGCCAGGATCAACGCCAGGCCCACGACGGCCTCGGCCGCCGCGACCGTTATCACGAACAACGAAAAGAGTTGGCCGTCGAGGCGCTCGGGCCCGTAAACGCGGTCGAACGTCACCAGCGCCACGTTGACGGCGTTGAGCATGAGCTCGATGCCCATAAGGATACCGATGGCGTTGCGCCGGGTCAGGACGACGAGCAGGCCAACGCCGAAGAGGAGCACCGACACGCCGACGAAGTGGAGGGGCGTTATCATCATCGCCGCTCCTCCTTCCGCGCCAGCACGATGGCGCCGACGAGCGCCCCCAGGAGAAGCAGCGATATAACCTCGAACGGCAACAGGTACGTCGAGAGCAGCAGGTCGGCGAGCTCGTCGAGGGCGCCGGCCTCGGGTATGGGCGCCATCGGCGGCAGCTCGACCCTAACCATCACGAGCGCCGTTACCGCCGCCAAGCCGAGTATTACCAACGCCGCTGGTACGAGGGCGCGGGTATACCGCCTGACGCGCCGGGCCGTAATGCGCTGCGTCAACATAACCGCGAAGAGTATAAGCACCGCCACCGCGCCCACGTAGATGAGGACCTGCACGCCCGCCAGGAACTCCGCGCCCAAGAGGACGAACAGCGACGCCACCGCGAAGAGCGACAGAATCAAGCTCAGGCCGGCGTGGAAGAGGTTTCGGAAGAAGAGCACGCCCAGGCCGCCGAGCAACGCCACGCCGGCGACGCCGTAAAAAGCCATTATGTATATCCAATCCGTCATATTTTAACGCGGCCCCGCGGTATTTAATCCGCGTCGGGCTCGAGCCATTCCACCAGGTAGCGGTTGGCGTCGGCACCCTCTGCGCGATCGTCGATGACGGCTACCCGGACGTTATACGCGCCGACCGCCTCGAGGCTGCTCTTAATAACGCCTACGCTAAAATCCACGCTCCCGGTGATGCCCGTTTCGCGGATTACGGCCCGGCCGGCCGCGAACTCCTCGACGTGCCAGTCTCCCGTCCCTTCCCCGCGTACGAAATTACGGTACAACTCCGGTAGCTTTTCGGCCAACTCCGCAGGCGAATCGACGTCGAAATCCGGCATATACTCCCTAATGGTTTCCACCAGTTGGTTTCCTATTAAAACCATGACTTGCGGCGAAATGCGGTCGCGAAGGTACTCCACCGTCGCGAGATACGGAGCGGCTTCGTACCAACCCGCGCCGTCGATATCCTCGAAATATTTACCTAGTCCCTCCCCCACGATCTCGCCGATATGCGGGAACACTTGCTTTAAAGCCCGGTAGAATATTCCCCGTACTTCCATCGCGATACCTGTGCCGACCTCTTCCCCTAACTTTTGACCCCGTAACCTTTTACTTTTTATCTCCGGGCGAACGCCGCGACCTATTTCTTAAACTCCGGCTCGAGCTGGCGCGACAACAACTTAGTAATGTCGTATACCAACTCCGATTTATCGTAAACCGACATCTCGTACTCGGGTATCATCGCCAGCGCGCCGAAGTTGCAAGCCTCGACGCACAAGCCGCAGTATATGCACAGGCCGAGGTTTATAAAGTAACCGTCGACGACGAACCCTTTGACGCCCTCCTCTTTGTGGCGCTCGAGCGTGATGCAAGCCGCCGGGCAAACGCGAATGCACTGGGCACACGCCGTGCATTTATGACCGCCTTCGTCGTCCGGGACCATCGCGACGCGGCCCCGGAACCGCGGCCACTGCTCGAACCGCTCCTTGGGGTACTGGACCGTTATGGCGCGGCGCAGCAAGTGCTTGGTCGTCGTGGCCAAGCCGACGAGCAGCCACCACGTACCCTTTACCAACCTCGCGATAGCCCGGAAAATCACCATACTCTATATCAGAACGATTATAAGGCCGGTTATTATTATGTTCAGGAACGCGAGCGGCAGTAGGAACTTCCAAGCGAACGACATCAGCTGGTCGACGCGCAGCCGGGGATAGGTCCACCTGAAGAACATCAACAACAATACGATCGCGAAAGACTTGATGAGGAACCAGAACTCGCCCGGCAGCCAAGGGCCCCGCCAGCCGCCCAGGAAGAGCGTCGCCGCGATAGCCGAGACCAGGAACATGTTCGCGAACTCCGCCAGGAAGAACATCGCGAACTTCATACCGGAGTACTCGACGTTGAACCCCGCCACCAGCTCCTGCTCGGCCTCGGGGATGTCGAACGGCGTACGGTTCACCTCCGCCGTGGCGGCGATGACGTAGATCGCGAACGCCAGCGGTTGATACACCACGAACCAGATTCCGCTCTGCGCGTCGACGATGGCCCCCATCTTCATCGAGCCGGCGAGCATGATGACGCCCAGCGCCGAGAGCACCAGCGGAACCTCGTACGAGACGAGCTGCGCCGCGGAGCGAAACCCGCCCAACAACGAGTACTTCGAGCCCGACGCCCAGCCGCCCGAAATGACGGCGATAACGTTTATGGTCGTAATGGCGAAAAGGAACAGTACGCCGATGTTCAGGTCGCGGATGATGGCGCCGTCGCCGAACGGGATAACGACGAAGGCCACGACGGTGGGCGCGAAGGCCAGGAACGGCGCTATATTGAAGACCGGCCGGTCGCAGCTGCGCGGCGTCGTATCCTCCTTCTGCACCAGCTTCAGCGCGTCGGCGACGGTCTGGACCGCGCCGTGCCACCCCACGCGCATGGGCCCGAAGCGCTGCTGGATGTGTGCCGAAACCTTGCGCGTGAGCCAGATGAGGAACAGGACCAATACCGCGATGAAGCCGGCTATTAATATTGCGTGGACGACCATTTGGGCCGCGGGGACGAACCACGACGGCAGGCCGTAGCTCGCTACGACGCCCTTCCACCATTCATTAAGCCAAGAGAGTACGGGGTGAATTATCATACGCTTCGCGCGGTATTTACCTGTCGACGTCCGGCAAGATGACGTCCAGCGAGCCGAATATCGGCACGATGTCCGCCAGGTATACGCCCCGGAGCATCTCCCGTATCATGGAGAGGTTGTTGAACGACGGCGTCCGCAGCTTGTAGCGGTACGGCTTGTCGGCACCGTCCGAGACGAGGTATAGGCCGTAGTCGCCCCGCGGCGACTCGACGCGCGCGTAGACCTCGCCCGCCGGGACTTTGGGGAACTTGGGCACTTTCTCTTTCACGGTCGGCCCGTCGGGCAATCCCTCCAGGCACTTCTTTATCAACGCGTGCGAGGCGCGCATCTCGAGGATGCGGGCCAGGTAGCGGTCGTAGCAATCTCCCCTCGTGAGCACCACCGGCTCGTACCCCAGCTCGCCGTACGCCTCGTACGGCATGTTCCGGCGAAGGTCAAAGTCCACGCCCGAGGCGCGGAGGTTGGGGCCGCTCCAGCCGTAGTTGACGGCCCGGGCGCCTTCCACTACGCCCACGCCCTTCGTGCGCGCCAGGAAGATCTCGTTCTCGTTCAGGATGCGCTCGTAGTCGGTAATTCTGCCCGGAAAAACTTTCAGGAACTTCTCCGCCGCCGGGAAAAACGAATCCGGCAGGTCCGCGGCCACGCCGCCGAAGCGTAGGTAGTTGAACGTCATCCGCTGGCCCGTCGTCATCTCCAACAGGTCCATAGTGAGCTCGCGCTCGCGGAAGCCGTAGAGGAAGGGCGTCACCGCGCCCAGGTCGAGCGCGAAGACGCCGAAGAAGATGCAGTGCGAGGCGATGCGGTTGAGCTCCATGAACATCGTGCGGAGGTACTTGGCCCGCGGCGGCACCTCTATCTCCATCAGTTGCTCGACCGCTTCGCAGTGCGCCGCGGCGCAGAACAACGAGCTCAGGTAGTCGATGCGGTCCGCCATCGGCAGGAACTGGATGTAGAGGCGGTTCTCGGCCATCTTCTCCATCGAGCGATGGAGGAAGCCGACGTGCGGCTCGCTGTCGACGACGCGCTCGCCGTCCATCGTCAGCACCATACGGAAGACGCCGTGCGTCGACGGGTGCTGCGGCCCCATGTTGACCTGGAACTCCTGGGTATGTATCGCGGTATCGGTGGGCATAAGACCGGCTTGGCAGCCTTGGGCTATTTCCCCGGCATCTTGTCCGGGAACGGCACGTAGTCCTCGCTCGCGAAATCCTTGAGGAGCGGGTGGCCCTCGAAGCCCTCCGGCGTCAGGATGCGCGTGAGGTTGGGGTGGCCCTCGAAGGTCACGCCGAAGAGGTCGTAGACCTCGCGCTCGAGCCAATCCGCGGCGGCGTAGATGTGGGCTATCGACCGCGCCGCGCCGCCCCGGCGCGGCACGTCGGCCTTCACCATCAACGACTGCTGGTTCCGGTAGGAGAAGTAATGATATACGAGCGTGAGCTTGTCCTCGTCCGGGAAGTCGACCGCGGTTATGTACATCAAGAAATCGAAGGCCAGCTCGGCGTCGTCGCGGAGGAAGCGCGCCAGCCGGGCGACGGCGCCCGCCTCCACCCGCAGGAACGGGACCCGGTCGCCCTCGTTCACGTCGACGACGACGTCGCCTACCGCGTCCTTGACCTTGTCTGCTATCTGCTCGAGAGGTAATCCGGCCATGTGCGGTCCGAATCTCAACCAGCCGAAAGAACGGTGAGAAAGAGGATTAAGCCGACTTGGTTACTTCGCCAGAATCCACCGGCCGTCGAGGCGCTCGCGAGGCGCGTGCTCTTCGTCGAAGCTGCCGAAGGCTTGTACCAGGCTCTCGCGCTTTATCTTCTCTTGCAACTTCAGGCAGCCGTGCATAAGGGCTTCGGGCCGGGGCGGGCAGCCGGGGACGTAGACGTCCACCGGGATTATTTTGTCTATGCCTTTGAGGACGCTGTACGCGTCGTAGTAGAAGCCGCCGCCGGAGATGGCGCAGGAGCCCATCGCGACGACGTAACGCGGCTCCGCCAGCTGCTCCCACAGGCGGCGGATGCGCGGCGCCATCTTGAGCGTGATGGTCCCGGAGATGAACATCAAATCGGACTGGCGCGGCGTCGCCCGGAACATCATGCCGAAGCGGTCGAAGTCGTAGCGCGACGCGCCCGCGGCCATCATCTCGATGGCGCAACAGGCGAGGCCGAATATCATGTACCAGATGCTCGAGGCCCGCGACCAGTTGAGGAGCTTCTCGAGGTTCGTCGTGACGATGCCGCCGCCGGGCAGCTTCTCCCAGTAAACCGGCAGCCTGGCTATTACACCCACTTCAGGCCCCCCCTACGCCACGCGTACGCCAACGCCACGAGTAGGATGCCGATGAATATCATCATCTCGACGAAAGCGTACAACCCCAGCTTCTTCGCGGCGACGGCCCAGGGTAAAAGAAAAGCCGCTTCGACGTCGAAGACAACGAACGCCAAAGCGACGAGGTAAAACCGGACGTTGTATTGAACCCACGCGGTGCCGCGGGTGGTCTCGCCGCACTCGTAAATGTCGGCCTTTATGCGGCTGGGCCGCTGCGGACGGATAAACCACGCGCCGATAAGGGCCGCGGCGACGAAGAAAATACCGAAGAAAATGAAGAACGCAACGAACGCGTAATCGGTTAGCAAAACCCGTACCTCGCTGAAATTTTCCTCTCGATAACACACTTGACCGTCGAAGTCAAGCGTTTTGTGATAATTGGCACAAATTAACGTTAGCGGGGCGGCCGCCGCGCGCCACGCGGAAATACCGGTATAAACCGCCCGGCGTACGCGGCGTACGCGAAGGACCCCGCGTAAGTCGCGAGGGCCCCGCGCGCCAACCCCCTCTTGCCGAGCTCGCCTCCCGCGGCCTATACCCCGCGCCGCCGTTAAAGCGGTTTATGAAACGAACGAGCCCGGAAAGTCAGGCTTGAGTAGGAGATTACGTCGTGATAGAATCGCCGGACGTCCTTCGCCCGAGCTTCCGCGGTTTAATAAACCCAAAGAGGAGCGCGCGCCGGCGGCGCAAGGCCGCGCCGGACCGGACTCGCTAAAGCGATTAAATGGCGGTTACGAACAAAGACTATTCCGGTTACTGGGTTACGGCCCGAGTATGGCTCGAGCGGCTGGCGCCGTTCGGCTTCGCGGCGCTGAAAATCGCGGTGAGCGCCGGCTTCGTCTACTACTACGTCGAACGCTTCGTGCGTATAATGTACATCGCCGACGGCCCGGCCCGCGGCATCGAGGCCTACCGCCTGGCGTACGCCGGTTTCGAGCTCTTCCCCACGCACCAGTTCGCGCCGTTGCCGCTTTGGATCTGGGCCGGCCTGCTTAAGATTTGGCCGGATATCTACTTCACCGGAACCGCGCTTAACGTAGTCGCGGGCGCAGGCGTCGCCGCGTTCTTATATCTCTTGGGGAAAAGACTGGCCGGGCCCTCGGCGGGCGTCGTAGCCGCCCTCATCTTCACTTTCTCGCCCGTGCACCACAACGTAACCGTCTCGATGGGTATGGCGGAGAGCGTATTTTATCTCGGCCTTGTCGCCGGCGTTTTCTTCGCCGCGCGGGCCGAAACCGGCCTGCACGGCTCGCGGGCCGCGGCCTTCTGTTTCGCGGCCGCGGCGCTGTCCCGCTACGAGGGGATGCTGTTCCTACTGTTATACTCGGGTTATCGCGTCTTTAGCCACCGGCCGCGGGGCTTGGGGGGATGGCTCCTGTGGGCCGCGCCGCTGGCCGTAGCAGGCGTGTTCGTCGGCCACAAGGCGTTCCAGCCCGCGGGTGCCGGCCTTTGGCCCTTAATGCCGGCCTTGAAAGCCGACATGGCGCGCATACTTACCAACGCCCAATGGTACCGCCGCTTAGGCTACGGTTTCTACCGGATGTTGTTCGACGGCCGGGCCGCCGCGGCCTTGGGGTTGGCGGGCGCGGCGCTCGTCTTCCGCCAACGGTGGCGTACGGCCGACCGCCTCCTGATTTGGAGCAGCTGGGCGATAATTTTCGGGGCGCTAACGGTGGTCGCGGTCGCCATAGGGTTGGGGTTCTGCCCGGAGCGCTACTTCGCGACGCCGCTTCTGCTCCTCTTCCCCTTCGCCGGCCTGGCCGTGGCCGAACTCGTCGCTTTCGCGACGTCAACCGCCAGGACGGTCGTCGTCGGCGTAGTGTTGACGACGGCGGCCGTCATAACCGCCGGATGGGACGCCGTTATCTTAACGCCGGGTTACGGCTTCCACGGGCCCTGCAATACGGGGGTCGTATACGCCGCGGAAACCGCCGTGGTTTTAAGGGACCTCTGGCGGGAAGGCGAGCTCGGCCCTCAGGAACAAGTCCTCATAGAAATCGGCGGAGAGGGCTCGGAGGGCAAATGGCGCTTCGAACAATACCCGTTGCGGGCGTTTAGCGACCACCCCTTAAATTTCACGCTCGCCCCGCAGAAGAAAATCCGCAAAAAATTAAAATCCTTCGTCCCCTTTATGCGTAATAATCACGTTCGGGTCGCGATAATCCTAAGCGATGAAAACCGCGAACGGGCCCGTCGGTACTACGGCGAAATCGGTAAGGGAGCGGTAATCTACGAAAACCCCAATCAAACGGTAGTCGTACTACGCGAGGGGTGGCGAGATATCCCCGATTTCTCGTCCGAGGTGTGTCGACACTTGGCAAAAGTCTACGACCTCCGGCCTTAGAAGTCGTCGGCTCCCGGAATTCGGCGCGTACGTTTCGACGACTCAGGGAACGGCGCCCCATTTCGGGAAGGATTACTAATTGCTAAAATGAGCTCGCGACGCACAAAGACGACGTGGTTCGGCGCCTTCGCGCCCTGGGGTTTCTTCGCGCTAAAGGTACTGGTCTCGATATACGCCCTCCACGCTTACATCCCGCGCTACATAAGGCTCACGTACATCGCCGACGGCCCCGCGCGCGGTATAGAGGCCTATAACTTGGCGTTCGGCGACTTCGGCGTTTTCCAAACCTATCAATTCCTACCTCTTCAGCTTTGGCTTTGGGCCGGCCTGCTTAAAATCTATCCGGATATATACTGGACCGGGACGGCGTTGAACATAGCGGCCGCGGCCGGCACGACGGCCCTTTTGTATCTCCTCGGCCGCGAGCTAGCGGGGCCGGTAGCCGGGAGCTTTGCCGCCGTCCTCTTCATCTTTTCGCCTGTTCACCACAACGTAACGCTCTCCGAGGGGATGGCGGACAGCCTGTTCTTTTTCTGGACGGCGGCGGGCGTATACGCCGCGAGCCGGGCCGCGGCGGGCCGACGCGGCGCCGCGGCTGCGGGGTTCCTCTTCGCCGCGGCCGCCCTCACCCGTTACGAAGGCGCGCTGCCGTTAATACTCTACGCCGCGTACCGTCCATTCAGGTCGCGCCCGCGCGGCGTCGCCGGATGGCTACTATGGGGGGCGCCACCCGCTTTGGCGGGCGTCCTATTGGGCCATAAAGCATTCGCTGTGGGGGGCGGCGGCATTTGGCCGTTAATGCCGGCGTTAAAAGCGGATATGGCTAACGTACTCACCAACCTACACTGGTACCGGCGTACTTACTACGGCCTCGAGCGCCTGTGGCTTGACGGTCGGGTGGCCGCGGCCTTCGGCGTGCTCGGCGCGGTTTTGGTATGGCGCCGTCACATCCGCAACGAAAGCCGCCTCCTTATTTGGGGCGGCGCCGTAACCCTATTCGTCGGCCTTACGGTTCTCGTCGTCGCCGTCGGTTGCGGCCTATGTCCCGAACGTTACTTTTCGATCGTCCTATTACTTCTTTTCCCCTTCGCCGGGCTGGCCGCGGTAGAGATATGGCGGCGGGCGAGCGGGCGTGCGTTAAAAATAACCGTATCAATATTGTTCGCGGCCGCGGCCGCCTATACCGCATACTTCGACGCCGCCATCAAGGACTACGGTTACGGTTATCCGGGGCCGTGCTATACGTGCCACACCTTAGAAGCCGAGCTTGCGTTAAAATTGCGCGATTTGTGGCGCCGGGGCGAGTTGGGCCCGGACGACATAATCTATATGGAGGAAAATACCGATAACTACAGCAACTACTCCGTTCGGGCGTACAGCAACCACCCGCTCAATTTTTATGTGTGCCCGGCCGGGGAAATAGAGGATGACCTGTGGTACCTGAAGTACATACTACAAAGGAATAAAATCCGGGTAGCCATCTTCGTAAACGGCAAGACCCGTCGCCATATTAAACCGTTTTACCGTGCCTATAAGAAATTCGCCGTAATATACGAGAACCCCGGCCATACCATTGTCGTACGCCGCGCGCCCTGGAGCGAAGGCGTCCCGGACTTTTCGTCGGCGATAGTCCCGGAAGAATGCAGAGTCATACGTAAGTAAAGGCCGAATCGCGGGCTCGAGCCGAACCGAGGGACGGTCGAGGTTTTTCCGGCGCCGCCACGGCGAAGAGCACCGACGATGAAAAAGGGCGCTCCCCGGGAGCGCCCTGCGCGCGTCGACGTTTCCCTCAATCGAAGGCCGGCTCCGGCATCCCTAGCCGAACGAGGCCGAGGTTTAAAAAGCCGTTCACGATCTTCAATAGATGCAGCTGGTCGTCGATGTTGAGGGCCTTCGCCATTTCCCGGATGGTCAAGCCTTTGTCCGCGATCCCCAATATCTCTTTCTCGACGCCGGAAAATTCGTAGTCGCCCCGTAAAAGCTCGGCCAAGGGCCTGGTCTCCTTCCGGACGACGAGGTCCACCGACGGTATCCTCTTGCCCAACCGCTTGTAGTCGTCTATCCGTTTGGTAGATTCCATTACGATCTCGGTTACGGATATCGAGACCGTAATGTCCTCGTCCAAGCGGTAGGGCGCGAGCTCGTAGGTGAACGTCCCGTCTTCGATGAGGAACATATCGAACAGCTTTATCTTAATCTTGCGTTGAATAAACTCCACCAGCGTCTCGCGGTCGATGGCGCCCCGATACAGGAGGAACGTGCCGAACCGCGGGCGGTCGGTGCCCATAGCTTCGTACTCCGCTAACGCCGCCTCGAGTTGCCGGCGCGTAATCGCGCCGGCATTTACGAGGTCTTCGCCCAACGGCGCGTACCGTTTGTTGGAATCGGCGTAGATGACGAAGCCGTCGGCGAAGTAGGTGCGATACCAAACGCCGTGCTCGTCGTCCACCGTCAAAACGCACGTGCGCCTCCCCAATTGCACTATCTGGAAGAGGTCGACCAGCGTCAGGTCTCTTATGTTCCCTATGACCGCCATAGAATTCGGACCGCCTTAGTTGGTATAAATACGACCGTTATTTTGGATTATAGCAGCCCGCCCATCAGCGGTCAAGGACGTCGCGGCCCCGCGCCTCGCCGGTAAGGCTTGACCGGCGTGCCGATATCGGTTATATTCTCACGGTAAACGCTCCTTTCTCAAGCTCCCCGAGCGGAGGACAAGAGATGCCAAAAACAAAACCGGCTCTTTCGGCCCGGGCCGGCGCGTTGCCCGCGTCACCCATCCGTAAATTAATACCGCTGGCGGACGGCGCCAAAAAACGGGGCGTCCACGTCTACCACCTCAACATCGGCCAACCGGACCTGCCGTCGCCGGAGGCGTTCCTGAAAGCCCTCGGCGAGTATCCGGCCAAGGTCGTCGCGTACGGCCGCTCGGAGGGCGAGGTGGCGCTCCGCGAAGCCTACCGCGAATATTACGGCCGCTTCGGCCTCGGGCTGTCGCGGGACGAGATCCTGGTTACGACCGGCGGCTCCGAAGCGCTGCTTTTCGCTTTCTTCTGCGTGGCCGGCGTCGACGAAGAGATTCTGGTCCTCGAGCCGTTCTACACCAACTACAAAGGCTTCGCCGCCGTCGTCGACGTCACGCTCAAGCCGCTGGCGACGGAACCGCTCGCCGGTTACCGCCTGCCGCCGCGCGAGGTCGTCGAGGCCGCCGTCGGCCCGAAGACCCGCGCCATAGCCATCTGCAACCCCAACAACCCCACCGGGACCGTTTACGGCGAAGACGAGCTAAGCATGGTCGCCGAGCTGGCCGAAAAACACGACCTCTTTATAATCGCCGACGAGGTCTACCGCGAGTTCGTCTACGACGGCCTGACCCATACGTCGATGTTGAGCATGCCCGCCGTCGCCGACAGGGTAATAGTTACGGACAGCCTCTCCAAGCGGTTCAACGTATGCGGCGCGCGCATCGGCTGCCTGGTTTCGCGCAACGCCGACGTCGTCGCGGCCGCGCTCAAGCTGGGCCAGGCGCGGCTGTCGCCGCCGGTGGTGGAAGAATTCGCCGCCGTCGCCGCGCTCAAACTAGCACCCGAGGATTACGTCCAACCCATGATAGAGCACTTCAGGCGACGGCGCGACATCGTCCACGACGCGGTGACGAAGATGCCGGGAGTAGTGGGTTACAAACCCGCGGGGGCTTTCTACATGGCGCCTGAGTTCCCGGTGGACGACGCCGAGAAGTTCGTCTCGTGGATGTTGACCGATTTCGACCTCGACGGCGCGACGACGATGTTGGCCCCGGCCGCCGGCTTCTACTCGACGCCGGGGCTGGGCCTGCGCGAGGCCCGCATCGCGTACGTCCTCAACGAGGACGAGCTGGCCCTCGCTATGGTTTGCCTGGCCGAAGGGTTGAACCAGTACCCCGGGCGGATTTCGTAAGTGGCCCAACGTAGACAACGCACGATGGAGGGGACTACTTTCGGCGGCGAAAAACTAAACTCCCGTCAAAAAGCCGTTCTGGCCGCTCGGGAAGCGTACGGATTGAAAGCCCGCGACGTCGTAATATTGGACGTTCGGGCTTTTCCGGCGTTGGCGGAATATTTCGTAATATGCACCGGCGAAACGAAACGGCATCTCCGGGGCATCGCGGACCGCTTGGAGGAAGCGGCCGGCGAACACGGCTGCGGCGTACACCACGCCGAAGGGTACGCGCTGGGGCGGTGGGTCCTGATGGACCTCAATAACATCGTCGTCCACATCTTCGACCCTGAGACGCGCGAATTCTACGAACTGGAGCGCCTGTGGGGCGACGCGCCTCAAGTGCCGTACGAGCCGGAAGCGCCGTAGATGGAAGAAGAACTCCGAACACACCTACGTAAGGCCCTCGCCAAGCTCGGCGCCCAGGCCGCCGACGAGGCGGCCGACTTCACGGTCCCCCCCGACCCGAAGCACGGCGACTTGACGACGAACGCCGCATTGGCGCTCGCCAAAGAGCTGGGCGGCGACCCGCGTACGTTGGCCCAGGACTTGGCCGAAGAGCTGCGTAAAGCGCCCGGGGCGGCCGTCGTAGACGTCGCCGGGCCGGGTTTCGTCAACGTCCGCCTGGCCGACGCCGTGATATTCGATTCGCTGCGCGAGGCGCTGGCGCGGGGGGACGATTACGGCCGCGGCGACGAAGGCCGCGGCGCCCGGGTACAAGTCGAGTTCGTCTCCGCTAATCCCACCGGCCCGCTGAACGCCGTTAACGCGCGCGCCGCCGCTTACGGCGACGCCCTCGCCCGCCTCCTGGAGTTTACGGGGTACGACGTCAAACGCGAGTTCTACGTCTGCAACGTCGGTACCCAAATGGACCTGCTGGGGCAATCGGTGCGCGCCCGCCTCGCCGAACTACGCGGCGAAGAAGCGGAAATCCCGGAAGGCGGGTATCGCGGCGAATACGTCGTCGACCTCGCCCGGCGGCTGCACGAAGAAACTGGAATATCGGACGGCGACGACGCGGGTAAAATCGCCGCCGCCGCGGCCGACGAAATCGTCGCCCGGCAGAAGGCGGACCTGGCCGACTTCGGCGTTTCCTTCGACCGCTGGTTCCGCGAGGATTCGCTGTACCCCGCCGACGTCGACGCCGCGCGGCGCCTGCTCGAGGAACGCGGGGCGGTATACGAGAAAGACGGCGCACTGTGGCTCAAGACCACGGCCGCGGGCGACGACGAAGACCGCGTTATCGTCCGCGCCGGCGGCCGGCCTACGTACTTCATGGCCGACATAGCCTATCACCTCAATAAACACGAACGCGGTTTCACGAAGGCGATAGACGTGCTGGGCCCGGACCACCACGGCCACGTTAAAAAGTTATACGCCATGGCGGAATTGCTGGGGATGCCCGCCGGCTGGCTCGAGGTCATCATATCGCAACAGGTCAACCTGCTCGAGCGCGGCGAAAAGGTCAAGATGTCCAAGCGCGCCGGCAGCCTCGTCACGATGCGCGAAGTCATGGATAACATCGGCGTCGACGCGGCCCGGTTCTTCTTTTTGATGAGGACGCCGGCCGCCCACCTCGACTTCGACCTCGAGCTGGCGCGTACCCAGACGCCGGAGAACCCCGTATACTACGCGCAGTATTGCCACGCCCGCGTCGAGAGTATCAAGCGGGAGGCCGGCGCCGAAGCGGCGGCGGCCCCGCCCCAGGAGGCCGACCTGGCGGCGCTGGACCAGGCCGAAGAGAGGTTGCTGGCCCGGGCGATATGGGAATTTCCCAAAGTCGTCGCGGCCGCGGCGGCGCGGCGTGAGCCCCACCGCCTTACGGCCTACGCCACCGCCCTTGCTGCCTTGTTTCATAATTATTATCAACACCACCGCATTCTACAGGCGCCGAGCGAGGCCGCCGTACGCGCCCGCCTCGTCCTCACGCGCGCCGTAGGCCGGACGACGAAAAACGCGCTCCGCCTGTTGGGCGTGAGCGCGCCGTCGCAGATGTAGCCGCGGAATTCGATTAGCGCCCCCGACCCGCGTTAAGACGCGGGTTTTAAATTCGCCCGCGGCTCGGCGAAGACGACGTCGCCGCCGCGGTGGGTAACGCGGCCCGCCGGCCCTTTGGCGCGCCGCACGTGGCGTCGCTCCACGACGACCACCGGGACCACGCCGGCGTGCTTGTCCGACGAGTAAAACGCCGCGAGCGCCGCGGCCTCCTCGAGCGTGCGCCGCGGTACCGCCTTATTCTTATCCGGCCGGCGTACTATAACGTGAGAGCCGTGGGCCTGCTGGGCGTGGAGCCAGAGGTCGTGCGGCCGGGCGTACTCGAACGTCAGCTCGTCGTTTTCGGCCGCGCTCCTGCCGACCAAAATCAGCAGGCCTTCGGAAGATAAAAACCGGCGGCCCGGGCCGGCCTTGGCTGCGGGTTCGCGCTTCGACTTATCCCCCTCATTCGTCGCACCCAACCACGGCTCGAGCTCGACCATACCCATTGCGACCCGCACCCTTTCCAGGTCGTCTCGTACGCGGGCGAGTTCCTCGTCGACGGCCTTTAGGCGCCTAGCCACCGCCGTGACGCCCCGTTTGGCCTTTTTATAACGGGTAAAGAGCCGTTCCGCGTTAACCGCCGGCGAAAGCTCCGGCCTCAACTCGATTTCGATATCCCCTTCGCCGTACGGGTCCGGCAGCGTCGCCGTCGTCGCGCCCTTTCGCACCGCGGCCAGGTTGTACTTGAGCGCTTCCCCCATACGCCGGTACTCGTCGTATTCGGCGTATTCGTCGCGGTTGCGCTCGAGCGCTTTCCGCTGTCGCTCGAGCCTCTTGGCGCCGGCGAGCAAACGGCGCTCCAACCCGTTACGCGCGGCGACGAGTTCCCCGGCGCGTTCGTTCTCGGCGTACGCGAACGCCGCCGCGGCGTTCGTGCTCTCGAAAGGCCGCACGTCGTCGACGCCGACGCCGTCGAAGATATCACAGGTAAAAGGGCGCCATACGCCGTCCGCCAACGCGGCCACCGGCCGAACGTCGTCGCCCGCCGCGGCTCGGGCAAACACGCCCAGCCGCCGCGCCGCGGCCTCGGCGTCGCCGTCGCCTACTATCGCCCGCGCCGCCCACGGCGACATGAACGCGACTTCCCGCGTGAGCGCCCGGGCGTCGCGAGCCGCGGCGTACCGCGATATATCGTCGGCCGAAAGGCTCCCGGACGGCGCCCGCTGCCTACCCTCCGGCCAGGGGTATTTCTCGGCGGTCGCGAGGGGTCGGCCGGATAAAACGGCGGCCACGGCGTCGCCCTCCAAGACGAACAGGCCGCCGGCCCGCCCGAAGAACTCGGCCACTAACCGCCGCCGGCCGCCGCCCCCGGCGAAGTCGAAGACGACGAGGCGGTCGTTCTGCCACTGCTCCGCGGCGACCAGCTCCGCGTCCTCGAAGCCCGTACGGGCCCGCTCGCCGCGGCGCTTGCCCGGGGCGGCGTCGAAAAACATAGCGCCCCCGTCCCGCGGGATTAACGTGAGCACGCCCCGCCGGCCGTCCCGGGTTAAGAGTTCCAACGCGAAGACGCCGGGCGCGGGCCGGTACGCGGACAACGCCCTCGCACCGGCGAGAACGGGCCCCAACTCGGCCAACAGTACTTTCAGCGTTAACTCGTCCACCGTAAATTCGAAACCGGCGCGCCGTTTAGCCTTGACTTTCGCGGGCGGCGTGCCGATAATTATGCGGCTATGGAGGCGTTATTCCAGGCTTTGGACGTCTTCACGTACGGCGCGGCCATAGTGGGCGGCCTGCTGGCCGTACTGTGGATTTATAATAGCACGATTAAGGAACGCCGGGGGATATTGCGGCGCGCCCGCAAGATACGCGACCCGGCGCTGGAACGTCTCGTTAACCAGGGCGCTTTCTTACAACGACTCGGCTTCAGCGCCGCGGCCGTGGCCACCGGGATAGCGATCCTCTGGTTCGCGCGCGGGTACCATAATAAGTACCACGTCAACATCTCCTCCGCGTACTTAATTTTAGCGGGAGTGCTAATAACGTTAGGAACGATCGGCGCTCTGGTCTCTTATATATTCCGACGTAAGGAGTGATAGTATGAAACGGGTTCGAACGTTCGCTGTCGCGTCGCTCGTCTGCGCCGTGGCCCTGTTTGCGGCCTGCGGTAAAAAAGGCGGCGAGGGCGTAAAGTGGTTAACCTCAATGGACGAGGGCAAGGAACGAGCGGTGGACGAAGGCAAAAACCTCGTCGTGTACTATAGCGCGGACTGGAGTAAGATGTCGGAGCAGTTCGAGTACGACGTATTGGAGAACGCCGAAGTCCAGCAGAAGCTCGCCGATTTCGTCGCGGTCCATATTGACTCCGACGTAGACGAGGATACCCCCAAAACGTACGCTGTGGGCGCGTACCCGACGACGATATTCTACACGCCCCAGGGCGAGGAGATAACGCGCGTCGTCGGCGCCGTCACGGCGGAAGAATTTTCGAAACTGGTAGCCGACGTCGTCGCGGGCCGCGTCGAGACGGTACGCGAACTACTGGCGCGGGAAGAGGCGAACCCCGACGACTCGAAGTTGGCGTACGAGGTCGGTACGATGTACGTGGAGACGGGTCGGTACGAAAAGGCGCGGCCGCGCTTCGATAAAATCGTCGCCCAAGACCCCGAAAACGAGACCGGCCTCGCCCCGGGCGCGCTGACCCAAATGGGCTTTATTGACCTGACGGCGCAGCGGGCGGACGACGCCGTGGCCATCTTCGCGGAGGTCGCCGAGAAATACCCCGACGCGCCGGAAACCCCTAAATGCTACGTGTATATGGGAGACGCCTACCAACTGCTGGACGACGGCGAAAACGCCGCCGCAGCGTACCGTAAAGTCGTGGCCGATTACGTCGGCACCCCCGAGGCCGACGAAGCCCAGAAGAAACTCGGCAAGCTGACGATGTTTGAGGACACGGTGGAGGCCTTTACCCAGGGCCCGGAAGCCCGCGAGACGGAATAACCCTTCTACGCCCCCGACTTAAAAGCCGACCTGACGGTCGGCTTTTTATATTTTTGTTTCGAAAACTTTATCGGGCCACGGTGAGGACGGCTCGCGGAGTACAAAATAACGCGGGTTCAGCGGCACGCCGTTTTTCAACACTTCGTAATGGAGATGCGTGCAGCTCGAGCGGCCGGTACTGCCCACGTACGCGACAATCTGGCCGCGTTTGACGCGCGTGCCGGCGCGGATCGCGTTCCTCATATTGTGCCCGTAGCGGGTAACGTAGCCGTTGCCGTGGTCGATCTCGACCGTTAGGCCGTAGTATTCCTCCAGGCCGGCGGCGGTCACCACGCCCCCGGCCGCGGCGACTATAGGCGTCCCGCGCGGCGCGGCCAGGTCCAACCCCCGGTGCATCTCGACGCGGCCCGTAAACGGCGAAACGGTGTTGCCGAAATCGCGATACAACCAACCCTTGCACGGAAGGATAGAGGGGACGCCGGCGAGCGAACCCGGGTCCTCGTCGAAGCGCAGCCGCACGAGCGCCAGGTTCTTTTCCAACCGCGCGACGCGCCGCTCTATACCCTCGAGCGAGGTCCGGCTTTCGGGCGCCCGTTCGGGAAGTAACGCCTCCGGCGGGCTAACTTCCTTTAAACGGTGGCCGTTTACCAAAGTATCGTACTGCCCGGAGACGTCGTCGACTTTGGAATTCAGCTCGCGTATGCCCTTCTCCATTACCTTGAGCTTATAACTCTCTTCGCGATCTCGACGTTCGTACGCCACCAGCTGCGACAGCTTGATGATGTTCTTCCAGTAATCCGAAACCATCAGACCCGCGAACACCAACACCGCGCCGCTCGCAACCAGCAGCGAGACCAGCACGAAGCCGTGGACGAATAAGTTCCGGCTCCGGCCGCCGCCGTGCGGCACTACCATAACGTTTACGCGCCGTCGAGGCGCTTTGCTCGGTTTGGGTTTTTTTTCTTTACGTGCCACAGCGTCGAGTATGTTACCGAAAAATCGCCGTCCCGTCAAGGCCTATCGGCGCGGGGGGTAAAGCGGCCGCCCTTGGCGCGAAGGCGTAATACGCCCACGAAGGCCGAGAGTATCTCGCCCGGCGACAAGTTGGATTCGCCCCGCCGCCGGTTTACGAATTCGGTGGGTACGTCCGCGAAACGGAACCCCCTCCGGTAGAGTTGGTACGCGACCTCGCTCAACACGACGTACCCCGACGCGTCGACGGCGCCCGCGTCGAGCGCCTCCACCGCGGCCCGGCTATAGCACCGGTAGCCGTTGGTGTAGTCGGTTATGGGTATCCGCAAGAAGAACCGCGCGTAGCTGTTGGCGAGCTTACTGAAGAACCGCCTGGCGCGCGGCCAGTTGACGATCCGCGAGGCCGGCAGGTACCTCGAGCCGACGACGACGTCCGCCCCGCGCGCCGCCTCCAAAAAGCGCGGGAGCTCGCCCGGGCGATGCGAATAATCGGCGTCCATCTCGAAAAAAAACTCGTACCCGCCACCCAGACCCCACGCGAGACCGTCGAGGACCGCACCCCCCCGGCCGCCCTTTCCCTTCCGGCGTAAGACGTGCAACCTCCCGGGATAGCGCCGCGCTACCTCCTCCGCTTCCGCGGCGGTGCCGTCGGGCGAGTTGTCGTCAACTACCAGCACGTCCGGGCGCTCCGGCCGGGAGAGCAGCTCGTCGCACAGCGCGCCGATATTATCGCGCTCGTTGTACGTGGGAATAACGACTAATATTTCCGGTGGCATAATGCGGCGCGCGCCGGACACCCCGGGTGGAGCGTACGGCCGCTAAGCGCCATTTAAAACCGTTTCATGAAGTCGTCGAATACGCCGACGACGTACGCCGCGTCGTCGTCGGTGATATTCTGGTGGCAGCCGATGTAAAACCCGCGCGAACCCACGTACTCCGCGGCCGGGAAGTCGCCTTCCCGATACCCCATCCACGCGTACGCCGGTTGTTGGGTGGGTATGCAGCCGAAAGCCGGCCTGGTCTCGACGCCGTGTTGCTCCAGGGACTTCGTAAGTTCGAACCGTTTGAAGGGAGCTTCCGGGCGGACCACGATCGGGTAACAGAGGGGGCTTATCTCTTCGCCCGGGCCCGCGCGGAAGAGCGCGAGGATATCTTCGTACCGGGCCAAATGTTCGTTGAAGTATTCAAGGCGAGCCCGCCGCGCGCGGACGATGTCGTCCATCCTCGCGACTTGCTCGAGGCCGAGCGCCGCCTCCATCTCGTTCATCTTGCTCGAGAACCCCACCCGCTCGAAGTGGAAGCGGATGTCGGTATCTTCGCCGTACTTGTAGCGGAGGGGACAGTAGCTCGAGTCAACGTTCAAAACGCAGACCTTGCAGTCGCAAGCGCGGCCGTGGGCCCGTAGGCTGCGACAAAGCCGCGCCAGCTCGCCGTCGTCGGTTATCACCATCCCCCCCTCGCCGGTGGTCAATATGTGCGCGACGTAGAAAGAGTACGTCGCCATAGCGCCAAAGGTCCCGACGAGGCGGCCGCGGTACCGCGCGCCGTGGGCCTCCGCGGCGTCTTCGAGCAGCGTCAAATCGTGGCGGACGGCCAGCTCCTCGAGCTCGGCTAACGGCGCCGGCCGGCCGAAGTTATGCACCGCGAATATCGCCCGCGTCCGCGGCGTAACCGCGGCCTCGACCGCGGCCGGGTCCAGATTGTAACTGACGCGGTCGACGTCGGCGAATCGGGGCACGAGGCCGGCGTGCAAGACGGCGTTCGCCACCGATATGAACGTCACCGCGGGCACTATGACCTCGTCGCCGCGGTTCGCCCCGCGCTCGAGAAGCGCCGCAACCGCGACGGCGTCGGCGTCGGTCCCGGTCGAAACCGCGACGCCGTATTTCAGGCCGTGGTATGCCGCGAACGCCTCCTCGAATTCCTGGACGAATTTGCCGCCCGATATCCGGCCTCGCTCGAGCGCTTCCATAACGCGCTTTTTGCCGTCTTCGCCCACGGCCACCGTGCCGACCGTAATACGGCGTTCCGGCGTCGGCTTTTTTTCTTCAACCATAGCTGGTAACCCACGCGTCGAAAGTTAGGCCCCGGGCCATTCCGGGATACGCCGGGCCGACGGTTGCCGATATTATAAGGCGGGCCGGCGTTTTCCTCGAACGCGATACGGCCCGGGGAACCGTTTTAATTGACGCTCCGTTTACCCGGTGTTATAATAATACCACAAAAAATCTTTATGTTGCGAGACAAAATCAGAGCCTTCCTCGCCCTCGGCTCGAACGTGGGCGACCGCTTCGCCAACCTCGACGCCGGCGAGGCCGCGGCGGCAAGCGCCCGGGGTATATACCTCGACCGCGCGTCCCCCACGTACGAATCCCCGGCCGCCGGGCCGGGGAAACAACCCGATTTCCTCAACCGCGTCCTCGTCGTCGAAATCTGGCTCGGGCCGCGCGAACTGCTCGAGACGTGCCTACGAATCGAACGGGATCTGGGCCGCAAGCTTAAGGACCGGGAAGGCCCCCGCGTCATCGACGTCGACATCCTGTTATACGACGACTTGGTAATCGACGAACCGGACCTGAAAATCCCGCACGAAGCTTTAAAGGTCAGGCCTTTTTTCTTAAAGCCGTTGATGGACGTCGCCGGCGACGTTATGATACCGGGCGAAGGGGTTTTCACGAGCAACTTATTGGCCGCGCTCGCGCCCTACGAACTCACGTCGTACGAAAAAAAATACTGACGTCTCATGGCCAAAATTACCGCCAACGACATCGTCAAACTGAAGCACGAAGGCAAGCCCATCGTCTGCCTTACGGCGTACGACTTCCCCACCGCGGCGACGGTGGAGGAGGCCGGCGTGGACCTCATCCTCGTCGGCGATACGCTGGGGATGGTGGTCCAGGGCCACGATACAACGCTAACGGTCACCGTCGACGACTTAGTCTACCACCTCTCGATGGTCCGCCGCGCTATTAAGCAGGCTTTGTTGGTTGGGGACATGCCGTTCATGTCTTTTCAGGAGAGCGACGAAAAGACGATGGCCCACGTGGGGAGAATGGTCAAAGACGGCGGCGCCGAAGCCGTCAAGCTCGAGGGCGCCCAACCCGAGACTTTGGCCCGAATCCGAAAAATAATCGGCGCCGGCATCCCGGTAATGGGCCACCTCGGCTATACGCCGCAGAGCGTGCATTACTTCGGCCGCCGCATCGTCCGGGGCAAAACGGCGGCGCAAGCGAGGGTCCTGTTGGAGAATGCCCTCGCGCTCCAAGAGGCCGGATGCTTCGCTATCGTATTGGAGATGGTCCCCTGGCAACTCGCCGGCCTGATATCCCGGGCGTCGCACATCCCCACCATCGGCATAGGTTCCGGCGTCGAATGCGACGGCCAAATCCTGGTCCTCCACGACCTCGTCGGCTTCTACCGCGGCTACAGCCCGAAGTTCGTGCGGAAGCTGGCGGACGTAACGGCCTCCATGCGCGCCGCGGTCCAGGAATACGGCGAGCTGGTCCGCGGGCGTCGATATCCGGCCCAGGAAGAATCCGTGGCCTTGGCCGAAGACGTCTGGGAAGAAATATCCCGGCTCGAAAAGCCCACCGAGGATTAAAACGTGGAAATCTTAAAATCGCCCCGCGAAATGCGGACCGCGGCGGAGGGATTTCGCCGTAGGAATTTCAGCCTCGGCCTGGTACCGACTATGGGGTACTTCCACGAAGGCCACCTCTCGCTTATGCGGCGGGCGCGCGCCGATTGCCGACGGGTCGTCGTGAGCCTCTTCGTAAACCCGACGCAGTTCGGCCCGAGCGAAGACCTCGAGCGCTACCCGCGCGACTTCGAGCGGGACCGCGAGCTCGCCGCGGCGGAGGGCGTGGACATAATATTCGCCCCGGCGACGGAAGATATGTACCCCGAAGGTTACGCCACCTACGTCGACGTCGAACGGCTCACGGACGGGTTGTGCGGCGCGCTAAGGCCGGGCCACTTCCGCGGCGTCGCGACCGTCGTCGCGAAGCTCTTCAACATCTGCCGACCTACGGCGGCCTATTTCGGCCAAAAGGATTACCAACAGGCGCAGGTCATCAAAAAGCTGGCCGCCGACCTGGACTTCGACGTCGAGGTCGAGGTGCTGGCCACCGTCCGGGAGGCCGACGGCCTGGCGATGTCGTCGCGCAACGAATACCTTACGCCGGAAGAACGGCGCCAGGCGACGTGCCTTTTTCGGGCGTTGGCCCGGGCGCAAGAGCTCTTCGCCGCGGGGGAAACGAGGCCGGCGAAAATCGTGGACGAATTGACGGTTACCATAACGGCGCAACCGGCGGCCCGCGTCGACTACGCCGAGGTAATCCACCCCCAAGAGCTGACGCCGGTAACGACGGTGGAAAAGGGAGCCGTGGCCGCCGTCGCCGCTTTCGTTAACGAAACCCGGCTCATCGACAATACCATACTCGGCGAAGAAGACCTCCGAGCTGAGGTAAGCACATGTTGAGACGGTTCCTGGTAGCGAAAATACACCGCGCGACGGTTACCGCGACCGAGCTATCGTACGAGGGTAGCCTGGGGATAGACGAGGACCTTATGGACGCCGTCGGCCTACTGGCGGGCGAGATAGTGCACGTCTTCAACGTCAATAACGGCCATCGCCTGGAGACATACACCATACCGTTACCGCGCGGTTCGAAAGATATAACGCTGTACGGCGCCGCGGCACGTTTGGGCCAGGTGGGCGACCGCCTCATCGTCCTGGCCTACGGTCTGGCGGAAGAGCCCCCGACGCCCCGTAAAATCGAGCTCGACGAAAATAACGATGTCGTATCGCCGCGTGAATAAATCAGGGGGCCGGAGGACTACGGGCGTACAAATAAAAACGACAGTCCGAAGCGCGGTCGTAATTGCGGGCGCCGCGTTCGCCGCCGGCGCGGCTTACGCCGTGGTGGAAGACGAGGCATTCGCGCTCGGCCGTAAAATGTTCGACCGGGGCCTGTACAAAGCCGCATATCGCGACTTTGACGATTACTTAGACCGAAACCCCGGGGGGGAATGGGCCGACGAAGCCCAATTCTATCTGGGCCGGTCGCTCCAGGAAATGGATAGCTATAACGAAGCTATCGCCGAATACCGAAGGGTCATAAACAACTACCCTACTTCTCCCTTCGTAGCACCGGCTCTCATCGATAAAGGAGAATGTTACGCCGCCCTCGGCCTATACGATAAAGCGATAGCGACTTACAAACGGGCCCTCGGCACCACGAAGAACCCCGCCAATCTGGTCAGGGTTTACCTAAAACTGGGCGAAACGTATTACGTCGTCGGCGACGCCGCCCGGGCCGAGGAAACGTATGAAACTTCCCTGCGAGAATTCCCAGCCCAGCGAACCGCCGGGACGGTGCACTTCCGCTTGGCGTTGCTCTACTTCCTGGACGGCGACTTCGAGCGAAGCACCGCCCATTTCGTCGCGGCAGGGGAGGCGGAAGACGTCGACGTCGTCGCGGTAGAAGACGCGTACGGTCGTGCGCTA
Source organism: bacterium (assembly GCA_035529855.1). Lineage (NCBI taxonomy): Bacteria > bacterium. The sequence goes on along the minus strand of DATKVX010000079.1, from coordinate 31,805 downwards.
CTGGCCGCGGGCGACGCGGACGGCGCCGCCGCGGCTTTCGGGCGGTGCCTCGCCGAGGCGCGGGAGGATACGCTCCGGTACGACCTGGCGCGCGCGGTGAGCTACGTCGCCGCGGGCGACGCAGGCCGGGGAGCGGAATTACTCGAAGAAACGCTGACCGTTAAACGCCCCGACCGGCTCGACGCCGCGACCGAGGCGGAGGTCCTGTACGTACTGGCGTTGGCCCGGCTCGAGAACGGCGACCGCCCCGGCGCCCGCAGTACTTTCTTAAAACTAATCGAAATCTGCCCGACCAGCCCTTACGCTACGCCGGCCAAGCTCTGGGCCGGCCGGCTGTTGCTCGAGGAAGGCGACGTCGACGAAGCCACTACGCTCTTCGGAGAACTCGCCGCCCGCGAGCGCCCCGCGGCCCGGGCCGAATATTGGCTCGGGTGGTGTCACTTCGTATCGGGGCGCTACGCCGAAGCGCAGGCGACGTTCGAGAACTTGGCGGCCAATACGACCGACGCGGAATTGGTTCCCTACGCGCGATACTGGGGAGCCGAAGCGGCCGCCCGGGTGGGTAATACCGCGGAGGCGCGCAACGCCCTGGCGGCGTTCGCCGCCGACTTCCCGGACCATTCCTTAGCCGACAACGCGTTATTCCGGCTCGGCAAATTACAGCTCGCCACCGGTACGGGTACCGCCGGGCGCGAGACGTTGGCCCTACTAGCCGGTCGTTACGCCGACCGCGACCTGGCCGACGACGCGGCGTACCTCTACGCCGTCAGCTTACTCGATGAAAAGAACCGCGGAGCCGCGTCGGCCGCATTCTGGGACCTGGTCCGGGAATTCCCGGCAAGCCCGTACGCGCCGCACGGTTTATATAATCTGGCCCAAGCGGAATTTACGGAACACGAATTCGCGGCCGCGGCTGAAACGTTGACGGCGCTACTGAGCCATTACCCGCGCGCGAGTATCGCCGACGACGCGCTCTTCACGTTGGGCGAGTGCTTCCTCAACCAGAGGCGTTACGAACGGGCCAAAGAGAAATACGCCGAACTAGTCGAAAAATACGCCAACTCGCCCCGGTTGGACGAGGCCCGCTACGAGATTGAACTATGTAATTTCAAACAGGGTAAATACGAGTCGCAGATCGAGCTCGCCAAATCCTACATCGCGATGTATCCCCAAAGCCGCCTCAACGGCGAACTTTTAATCCTATTGGGTGAGTACTACTACCATCGACGCGATTACGACCAGGCCCGGAAATACCTCGCCGCGGTCGCGGAGGTCAAGGCCGACGAAAAAACCTTAGACGCCGCTCGGATTAAACTGGCCGAAGTATACTTGGCGCGGGGCGATACGTCGAAAGCGATTGCGGAATACCTCGCCGTCGCCGCGACTACCCAGGACGACGACGTCGCGCTCTCCTCCCTATACAAGGCCGGGGACGCTTACGACCGCGCCGGCGACAGGAGCGCCGCTATAGAGACGTACGGCGAAATCGTTAGCCGCTTCGGCCAAACTCGGGCCACGGCCAAAGCCCAATTCAAGGTCGGCGAAAACCTCCGCGCGGCGAAGCTGTACAAGGAATCCAACACCGCCCTGACGAAGCTGGCGCGCGAATGGCCGGCTAATGAATACGGGCCCCGGGCCGCGCTCTATACCGGCCTTAACTTCCTGGAAGCGGGCGCCCCGGGGGAGGCGCTCGAGTACTTCGACGCCGCGAGCGCCGCGGGGGACCGCGCCGTCGCCGCCCAGGCGTATTACTACCTCGGCGTATGCCAACGCGACTTGGGCAACGACGCCGCGAGCCGAAACAATTTCACGAAAGTATTAACCAACTATCGCGACTTCCCGGAATGGGTTCGCAAAGCGAAAGCGGAGCTCGGACGCTGACGCGTACCGCGCGGGCGTACGCGGTGTCTATCTCGTTGGCCGCTTCTGCCGCCGCGGCCGCGACGACGCCGTTCTCGTTCGCGGACGCCGACTTAAGGTTGGCCTGGGAAGAAAGCACGCCGAGCTTCGTGACGCCGTCGTTCGACGATTACGTCGCGGCGCGGAACGAAGCGTTTAGAGAAGCCGTGCCGCAACTTTTCGAAGGGGGAGCGACCCCCGCCCCCCAGGACCACAAAGGCGGACGTACCGGCTCGAGGTCTCTCACCGAAATCGAGGTTAGCGGCGGGACCGCCCGTCGCCTGGAGCTCGCGGCCTTCCAGGGATGGGAAATAAAGTTCGTCGACGCCGCGGCGTCGTTCGACGAAAAACGTGTAACCAGCGGCGAAGGCGCGTACGATAAGGACGACACACGCGCCGACGCCGAAGTAGCTTTCTCGGACCAGGCCGGCACGACCGTCGGCTTCACCGCCAATTACGAAGGCAACGCCGAAAAATTACGCCAAAACGACGCTGGCTTCGCCGGCTACGCGGGCGATAACGTGACCCGCAGCGGCGAGGGCTCGGCCGGTTTCCGGAGCAATCTGTGGGGTAAGGCCAAATTCGCGACCAAGGTCTCGGGCACCTTCACGGACGGCGAATACGGCGCGCGGAACGCCGTCGACCAGGTAATAAAGGCGGACTCGAGCTACGACTTCTTCTGGCTGGGCGAAAACCTGTCGCGCGGCTTCTTCACGATAAGCCAAGAGAATTACGAGGTCGAAGGACGCGAACAAGGATTCCTTACGGGCAAGCTGAGTTTGGAAAACGATTTCCCCATCGCCGACCGGCTTTATTTACAGGGCGGTTTCGGCGGGTATCTATTCCGCGGCGACCAACCCGAATTCCGCTTCTACCCGCGGGGCCGCCTGCTGTTGCGCCTTACGTCGCGTTGGGGCTGCTTCGTCAACTACCGGCCGCAGCTGAACGTACCGGGTTTCCGCGCTCTTTACGTACACCGCGATTACGCCGTACCTACCGACTTCCGCCCGGTGGAGGACAAATACTTCGCCGTACGGGCAGGCCTGAGCTATCATTTCCGAAACCTGGTCCGCCTGACGGCCGCGGCGTACGAGGACCGTTTCCGTCGGGCGTACGCCGCCGCAGACTCGCACTTCGGCGGTATAACGTACTACGACCCCGGCCGGGGCCTTATCCGCGGCGCCGACGCGTCGTACCGTATAACGCTGGCGCGCGTCGAGCACTACGCCGGCGCCGAATACAAAACCGCACGCCTCCGCGGCGAGGCGGGAAGCCACTTCCCGTACTTGCCGGCGTACGAAGGGACGGCCGGCTTGACGTTTAAATTCGGCCCGGGCCACGCCGCTTCGGTGGAGGGGACGTTCCTGGGCGAACGTTACGCCGCGCCGAGCGCGGCCGCGCCGCTCGCCGCGGCGTGGGTCCCCAACGCGCGTATGGTCTTGCGGCTCAACCCGGGCATATCGGTCACGGCCGCGGCCTACAATGTCACGGACGTAAAGTATTACGACGCCGCCGGCGTATTGGCGCCGGGAAGGTCTTTCAACGCCGGCTTAAACCTGGTCTTCTAAAAAGAAATGACGACACACGACGGAAAAAAAAGGGAACTTACCCCGCGTCAAATCGTCGAAGAACTCGACAAGTACGTCGTAGGCCAGGATGCCGCCAAGAAAGCGGTAGCCATAGCGTTGCGCAACCGGTGGCGGCGGCGCCAACTCCCCCCCGAAATCGCCGAAGACATCGCGCCGAAAAATATCATTATGATAGGCCCCACCGGCGTAGGCAAGACCGAGATCGCACGCCGGCTGGCGCGCCTCGCCAACGCGCCCTTCGTCAAGATCGAGGCGTCGAAGTTCACGGAAGTGGGCTACGTGGGACGCGACGTGGACGCCATCATCCGCGACCTGGCGGACGTCGCCGTGTCCGCCGTCCGCGAAGAACTCATGGCCGAGGTGGAAGAACGGGCGGCGGACGTCTCCGAGGAGCACCTACTCGATATATTGTTGCCGCCGCCGCCCGCGCCCCCGGGCGAACCCGGCCCCGCTATGAAAACGCGCGGCACGTTCGGGGGGACGGCCGCCATCCCGGTAGGGCCCCCGCCCGAGCTCGAGCAGAAGAAAGAGGCCGAACGGCGCAAGTACGAACGCGCGCGCGAGGTCCTTAGGCAGAAGCTGCACAGCGGCGAACTGGACGAGCGGACCGTCGAAATCGAAGTCGAAGCCAAAATATCGCCCACCGTCGAAGTCTTCACCGGCCAGGGTTTCGAAGAGATGGACATGAACCTCGGCGAGATATTCAACCAATTCCTGCCCAAAAAAACCGCTACCCGTAAAGTGACCGCGGCCGAAGCCCTGGATATCCTAACCGAGGAAGAGGCGGCGAAACTGGTAGACATGGATAAGGCCGTTAACCTCGGCCTGGAGCGTATGGAGCAATCGGGGATCGTCTTCGTCGACGAGCTCGATAAAATCGTAGGGCCCAAAACCACCACCGGCCCGGACGTCTCGCGCGAGGGCGTCCAGCGCGACCTCCTGCCCATCGTCGAGGGTTGCTCCGTAAACACCAAGTACGGGATGGTGCGTACCGACCACATCCTCTTCATCGCCGCCGGCGCTTTCCACGTGGCCAAACCGTCGGACCTCGTGCCGGAGCTGCAGGGGCGTTTCCCCATACGCGTCGAGCTGAAGAATTTAACGGCCGACGACTTCTATAAGATCCTAACGCAACCCAAGACCGCCCTCGTAAAACAATACCGGGCGCTGCTGTCGACGGAGGGCGTCGACCTGCACTTCGAGGACGCCGCACTACGTAAAATAGCCGAGATATCACAAACGCTCAACGAGAAGTTAGAGAATATCGGGGCGCGCCGGCTCCACACCGTGATGGAGACGCTCTTGGAGGACCTCTCCTTCGACGCGCCCGAAAAGAAAGTTTTACGCGCCACCGTCGACGAGGAGTACGTCGACCGGAAGCTGGCGGCGCTGGCGGGCGACGAAGACCTCGCGAAATATATCCTCTGAGCCGGCGAAAAGTAACCCCGGTAATTAAACTATTCGGGAGTCGTGGAATGAGAAGGTGTATTATGGCCGTACTCGCGTTCAGCGTCCTCGCGGCGACGTGGGCCGGGGCAAAAAACTGGGCCAAAGAGCTCGACAGCCGAGACGCCGAGAAGAGGGCGCGGGCGGCCCAAGAGCTATTGACGAAAGCCTTGGCCCAAGGGTTGTCGGGCGACGATATCGAAGCGCTGGCGGCCGCGGTAGACGACGCGTCGGAAGACGTACAAGCCCGGGTCGTAGAGGCGCTGGCCGCCAATACCGACATCGGTACGTCGCAGCAGTACGCTCCTTACTTCGCCGGGCGCGGCGATAACCTCGTAGCTTTTCTGTTGTGGTACTCCGTCTACCAAACGTACTCCCGCGTCATATACCTGTCCGGCCGCGAAGGGGGAGGCGACATGCGAGACGAAATGGCGTACGCCCGAAAAGAGGCGGAACGAGCTTTCGCGAACATGCTCGACCCGGAACGCAAAAGGTGGGCCCAACCGTACTACGAGACGCTGACGAAATGAAACCGAACCGGCAAGCAGTCGAGGCGTCGTTCTGGCACGCCGTAAGCGACGGTCGCGTAAAATGCGACCTCTGCCCCCAACGTTGCGTGATAAGCGACGGCGACCGCGGAGAATGTAACTTGCGGCAAAACCGGGGAGGGGTCCTCTACGCCGCGGCCTACGGCGAGCTCGCCTCGACCGCTATCGACCCCATCGAGAAAAAACCCATCTATCACTTCCACCCCGGCGATTACGTGTTGTCGATCGGCCCCAACGGCTGCAACCTGCGCTGCCGCGGGTGCCAGAACTACCAGATATCCCAGGATAAAACGGCGGTCCACTACCTCTCCGCGGAAGCCGTAGCCCAACTGGCCGCGGCTCACGATTCGCCCGGAATCGCGTATACCTACACCGAACCGCTCGTCTGGTGGGAATACGTCCGCGACGCCTGCCAAGCGGCACGCGACCGCGGCCTATACAACGTCGCCGTGACCAACGGCTTCCTGGAAGAAGCACCTGCCCGCGAGATAGCAACTTTTCTCGACGCCGCGAACGTCGACGTCAAATCGCTGTCGGACGAATTCTACCGCGACTACTGCGGCGGGAGATTGGAACCCGTTCTACGCACCGCCGTCGTCTTCAAAGAACGGCTTCATTTGGAAATCACCCACCTCCTGGTAACGGGCCTAAACGACGGCGAGGACGACGTCGCCGCCTTCGTCAAGTGGGTTGCCGATAACCTGGGGCGCGATACGCCGGTGCATTTATCCCGGTACTTCCCTCACTACAAAATGGACGTGCCGCCCACGCCGACCCACGTTCTCCTCCGCGCCAAGGAAATAGCCGACCGCGACCTTTACTACGTGTACCTGGGCAACGTCGCCGGGATAGGCGGGACCGATACGAACTGCCCCCGTTGTGGAAACCTCCTCGTGAACCGCGAAGGCTACCGCGTAAAGGTCGTCGGCCTGAAAGACGGGAATTGTAATAATTGCGGCCGACCCAGCGAGATCGTATTATAGCTGCGACGTTCGGCCGCGCAGGGATGATATGAGAATATATTTTTTGACGTTGGCGGCAACGCTTGTCATCGCCGGGGCGAGCTGTAAATCTCCGTGGCGCGTAACGACCCGCGACTACAACCGCTTCGCGATTAAAGCCCAGGAAGTAGGGCTCTGGCGCGAGGCGGAGTACCGGCTGCGCCAAGCGCTGGCCGAAGACCCGGAAGACGCTCGCCTTCATAACAACCTCGCCGTAGCATTAGAAGCGCAGAGTAAGCTTGAAGAGGCGTACGACGAATACCGCAAAGCGGCGGAACTAGACCCGGGTAACGATACCTACCGCCGGAACCTCCGCGAGTTCACCGACGCGCACCTGTGGGAATATAAACCCCCCGGCGGCGAAGAGGCTACCCCGGACGAGGAGAACTGACGGCGTATGAAATCCTATTTGCAAAGCGTACTCGCGAACGCACCGTGCGACTACGCCGAATTCCGCTACCAGGAATTCACGTCCACGCTGCTCGTCTTCGACGGCGACGGCTTGAAGGACGTAGCGCTGAACAACGGCCGCGGCGGCTTCGTACGGGTGCTGGTGAAAGGCCAATTCGGCGTCGCGTCGTTCGAAGACCTCGAGCGCGCGGCCGAGTATCTCGAGAAAGCCGTAACCTTGGCGAAAGTCAAAGCCGGGACCTTCGGCGGGTTCGCGCCGGCGGAAGTCAACGTTGACGACGTCGACGTCGACGTGCCCCGGCCCGCGCACCGCGTCGACCTCGACGAAAAGGTCGCCGTCGTCTCCAAGTATAACGACATCCTGCTGAGCCACGACCGCATCCCGTCCACCGATACGCGGTACCGCGACTTCTACGACCACCGCGTTTTCGCCAATACCGAGGGTGCGGCGGTATCCGTAAAAACGCCGCGCCTCGGCCTTGCGCTCAGGCCCATAGCCAGCGAAGGCGGCGTAGTCCAAATGGCCATCCACAACTACGGCGGCGTAGTCGGCTTCGACCACGTACTGGGGCGCGAAGCGGAAGTGGAAGAGCTGGCGGCGCACGCCGCGACGTTGCTCGACGCGGAACCGGTAACGGGAGGTACGTACGACGTCATTACCGACCCGGTCCTCACCGGCGTCTTCGCGCACGAGGCGTTCGGCCACGCCGCGGAGGCCGACGACGTGGCCCAAGACGAAAAGCTGCGCGAGATAATGACGCCGGGGCGCCGCTTCGGCTCGGAGGTCCTCTCCATCGTCGACGACGCAAACTACGAGGGCCATTACGGCTACGTCCCGTACGACGACGAGGGGGTCCGCGGCCGAAAAAAATACCTCATCCGGGACGGCGTTTTGACGGGCTTGCTGCACGACCGCGAGACGGCGACGCGCATGGACGTTCAACCCACCGGCAACGCCCGGGCGCTCGACTATCGCTTCGCGCCGCTGGTTCGGATGACCTCCACTTATATCGAACCCGGCGAGATAAGCTTCGACGAAATGCTGGCGTCGGTGCCGCGAGGGATATACGCCCGCCGGGCGAAGGGCGGCACCGGCGGCGAGACCTTCACTTTCACCGCCGAAGACGGCTACTTAATAGAAAACGGGAAGTTGACGAAACACCTCCGCGACCTCAAGCTCCAGGGCAACCTCTTTCGCACGCTGGAGAACATCGTCGCGGTGGCGAACGACTTCACCGTGCCGGAAGAAGGCATGGGCGGCTGCGGCAAGGGGGGGCAATCGCCGCTGCCCGTCTCCAGCGGCGGCCCGCATATGCTGGTCAAAGACGTCCAGATAGGAGGGCGATAAGGGTGGTCGTAGAAGAAATACTGGAACGCGTCGGCCGCAAAGCCGATAGGGCGGAAGTAATCTTCAGCGAGCACGAGACCACCCGCGTGGAATTCAAGGCCGGCGAGCTGCACCAGGCGGCGATAGTAAACGGCCGGGGCGTCGGTTTGCGCGCTTTCGTCGGCGGCCGCGTCGGCTACGCCAGCACCACCGACTTAGGCGACGTTGACGCCGTCGTAGAAAACGCGCTGGCCGCGGCGAGGTTCGGCCGACAAGCGCCGTACGACCTCCCCGACGGAACCGCCGCGTACGGCGACGTTAAGACTTTCGACGACGCCGCGGCGAAGGTTACGCCCGAGGTAATGGTCGCGCTGGGCGAACAAGCGGTAGATATGTTAAAGAGCGCCGACCGCCGTTACGTCGTGGACGTCGAGGTAGACCGCGTCGTAGGCCGGACGCGCATCGCCAATACCGCCGGCCTGGACCTCTCGCAGGATAGAACCGGCTACGACTTCGCCGTTATAGTACAGCGCACCGCCGAGGACGACCTGTTCTACCATTACGATTACGACGCCTCGACGTCACGAGATTTCGACGAGATGGCGATCGCGCGGCGGCTGCTGGAAACGCTGAAATGGGCGGACAACGTCGTCGACGCGCAGACCGGGAAGATGGATTTGATATTCGACCCGGGCGAAGTGCCGACGCTGCTCTACCCGGTCCTCACCTGCGTCAACGGCGCGCACGTCGTCGACAACTCGTCGGCGCTCGCCGGGCGGCTGGGCGAAGAGGTAGCCGACCCGCGTTTCACTATGGTCGACGACGCCACCGACCCGTTCGGCTATATGGCGGGCGCCTTCGACGGCGAGGGTACGCCGGCCCGGCGCACGGCCGTTATCGAACGCGGCGTACTCGCGTCGTACCTGACGGACCTCGCGACGGCGTGGCGGCTCGGCACCCCTCCCACCGGCCACGCCCGCCGCGCGTTAACGCAGCCGCCAAGCCCGGGCGCTTCGAACGTTATCGTAGAGGCCGGCGAAAAAACCGCCGCCGAGCTCGTAGCCGACGTTAAAAACGGAATACGGTTGATCCATTCCGCGGGCGGCGGTATGGGCAACCTCCGCAGCGGCGAGCTAAGCGCGACCGCGGCGTACGCGCTCAAGATCGAGAACGGCGAAGTGGTAGGGCGCGTCAAAGACTGCATCTTCAGCGGCAACGTATTCGAAATGCTGAAACAAAGGTTGCGTGCGGTCTCTAGCGACGCCCGCCGCGCCGGCGGCCGCTACCTCGCGCCCACGGTCGTCGTGGCCGACCAAACGATAACGGCGAAAGGCTAACGCGCCCCGCCTTCGCCGCATGCCACCCTTCCGGGTGGCGCTTTTGTACCGCCGATAATGGAAGAACCCGACGAAAACGGAACCGGCCGAAGAAGGGTCGCCGCGAACGCCGCGTACCTTCTGGCGACGAACGCCTACCGCATCCTCCTCAACATGGCGATATTCTTCGTCATCGCGCGCGTCCTCGGCGCGCAGGAGCTGGGGCGGTACGCCTTCGCGCTCTCGTACGCGACCCTCTTCTCGGTAGCCGTACACCTCGGCCTTAACGACCTCATCATCCGCCAGGTAGCCGTCAATAAGGACGACGGCCCGCTCTACTTCACCGTGGCCGTCGCCGTCAAGTTGGTCATGGGCGTACTGATTACGGCCGCGACGGCGATCACCATCGGCGTAAGCGGTAAGCCCACCGCGGTGCAGGAGCTCGTCCTGGCCGCGGCGCTTACGACGAGCTTCGTCGCCGGCGTGGAAACCGTCGTGGTAGCCTTCTTCTACGCGTACGAGCGGATGTCGTACGTGCTGGTGCTGGGCGTCCTCAAGGTTACGTTAAACGCCGTCGTCGGCATCGGCGCCGCGCTCGCCGGCTTCGGCGCCCGCGGCATACTGTGGGGGTTCCTGGCGGTCGAGACGCTGGTCGCGGCGTTCGCCTTATATTGGGTGCGGCGGCGCGTGGGCATACGCTTCACGCGGCCGCCAGCCCGCGCCTTTTCTTCCCTCCTCTGGCGAAGCTTACCCTTCGGCCTTAACGGCATCTTCATCACCGTCTACATGCAGCTCCACTACTCGCTTCTATCCTTCTTCGAGGGAGACGCCGCCACCGGCGTTTACGCCGCGGCGGCCAAGCTCGTCACGTTCTTGTGCTTTATCCCGTCGGCGCTGACGCAGGCCCTCTACCCGTACCTATCGCGGCTCGCGGCCAACGCAAACGCCGATCCCGGCAAGGTCGCGGCCCGGTCAATTCGCTACCTCGCGCTGTTATCGTTCCCGACGGCGATATACATATTCCTGCGCGCCGGCGCCATCGTCGACCTGGCCTACGGCGCCGGGTACGGCGAGGCCGCGCATCTCCTCGCGGTCCTGGCGCTGACGCTGCCGTTCGTCTTCGCCTCCTACCCCGCGGCGGTGGCCCTCAACGCCGTACGCAAGGAACGCGCCAATACCGCGGTGGCGGCCGGCGGCGCGGCCGTCAACGTCGCCGTCAATCTTATCCTGGTCCCTTTGTTGGGGGCCCTCGGGGCGGCGGTGACCTTCCTCGCGACGGAATCAACCCAAGGCGTCGCGCGGCTGGCGTTGCTGCGCCTTTGGTTCGGCCGCCTCGGCCTCCTAACCAGCCTCGCGCGTATCGTTCCCGCCGCGGCCGCTATGGGGCTCGCGACGTACCTCACCCGGGCGCTGCCGCTCTACGCCGAGATACCGGTCCTCGCCGTCATTTACGCCGGCTGCGCGTTCTTAACGGGCGCGATTCGCCGCGACGACGTCGCCGTCCTGCTGCGCCGGCGCCCACGACACCAATAGAGGCTATAGAAAGGGAGTAACGAGCCGCCGCGCTTCGGCTGCCGTCTCCGAGCCGAGGGCGGCGAGCGTTTGGCTCGAGCGCGGATGGAGCACGCCGCCGACCGCGCGAACCTGCTCCGCTTTGAGCGTTATCCAAAAGGCGACCGCGAGCTCGAGCGAAACTTCCAACGCCCGCCGCGCCGCCGCCGCCCACGGGTACTGCCGCGTTTCCTCCGCGGCGTCCGCGGCCATTATTATTTTATCTAACAACGTAAGGTCCGCTCGACCGGTGACGTGGTAGCGGATAGCCGCGGCGCCTTCCGCAGCCAGGCCCGACGCCGCGGCGACCGCCGCCCCCGCCGGCCCGTGCGTCAAATCCGGCCCCGCGGCCCGTTCCTCGTCGTCCGGGGGCCACGCCCGCCAATCGACGACCGCCGCCCAAGCCGAGGGCGTCAAAATACGGCCTACGTCGTGGAGGAGCGCCGCCCGCCGGGCCGCGTCTACCGCCGGATAACGGTACCGCGCCGCCAACTCCGCGGCGAGACGCGCCGCGGCCTCGCTGTGCCCCCGCCTCTCGGCCGGCATAACCTCGCGCAAAGCCAAGGACAAGCCCTCGGCGCCGCGCAACGTCGCCACCAGGCCGTCAAAATCACAGCGGCCCGTCATCGATAAAGCCGGGACGATAAAATGAAATCGAAGACCGCGGGCGGCACGAGGTAGCGGAAGGGTTCGCCGGCGCGGGCGCGGGCGCGCACCATCGTCGACGAAACGGGTATGGGCGTAACCTCCAGCGCCTCGAACCGGCCGTTGAGTTCGGCCGGGGCATCCGTCAGGTCGTAGCCCGGGCGCGTCAACGCGACCAGGCGCACCTCCTCGAGCAATTGCCGCCAATCCTTCCAGGTCGGTACCTCGACGAGGTTATCGGCTCCTACCGCTACCGCGATCCGGGAAAAACCGGCGTCGCGCAATGCCGCTACCGTATCCACGGTGTACGAAACGCCGCCGCGCTCCACTTCCAACGACGACGCGACGAAGCGGCGGTCGCCGGCCACGGCCAGCCGCACCATGTGGAGCCGCGTCTCGGCCGGCGTGTGGCGTTCGCCCTGTTTATGGGGAGGCGTCGCCGCGGGGACGAATAAAACCGCGCCCGGCCTTAGCCGATAATAAACGTCGTCGGCCACGACGAGGTGGCCGAGGTGAGGCGGGTCGAACGTACCGCCGAATATAACGACCGTCTTTTCGCGGTCGAGTCTGGCTAGATGGTTCTGCACGCAGACGGTTTTCCCGTTTTCGCTAACCCTCCAGCGACGCAAGGCGGGAGGCCGCGGCCGCAGCGAAACGGCTCTCCGGGAAGCGGCTCAAAAGCGCGCGGTAATTCCGCGAGGCGGCCTCGGTTTCCCCCAATCCGCGGTAACATTCGGCCGCCAGGAACGTGGCCTTGTCCAAACGGTCGTATTCCGGATACTCGGCCGCGAGGTTCTCGAAGTAGACAACCGCCGCCCGCCGTTCGCCCGTCTTCTTATAAAATTCCCCGATGGCCAACATCTTCGCGGCTTTTAAACGGCGCGCTTCGGCAATCCCCTCCTGCGCTTTCGGCACGAGCGGCGAGTTCTCGTACTCCTCGATGAGCGTCACGAACTCGTCGAGAGCTTCGTCCACCGCGGTCTGGTCTCGGTCGAGGGGTAACGCGGAGGCCAACCGCGACTCAGCCTTCATATACTGCGCGTCGTCGCACCACTCGCTAGCGGGGTACCGGTCGATGAGCTGTTCGAAACGAACGAACGCTTCCTCGTACAATCCCTGCCGGTAGTACGACAGGGCGATATAGTACAACGCTTCCGCCGCGGCGGCGCTCGAGCGCGTTATCATGTCCTCGAAAAACTCCCGCGCCCCGGGTTCGTCGCCCGCTTCCAGTTTGGCCAACCCCGCGGCCCGCAGCTGTTCCACGCTCAACTCCGGGCCGACCTTCTTGGAAGCGCAGGCGGCCAAGACCAACACCGCGCCCAACATACCTAATGTAGCGGACCTGCGCATCATATCGGTTTACTCGGCGGAGGCCGAAATCGCGAAGAGGTAAATCAGCGCGCCCGTAATACCGGTTACCAGTAGGGGCTCCACGAACGGATTCTGGCCGGCCTCCGGACGTTGGGGCCCGATCTGCTCTATCCGCTCGTCCGCGAGTTTGCTGATTACTTTCTTCGGCACGACGTTTTCGAATTCGCCCTCGTACTCGCCGGCCCAAAACAGTTCGCCGTCTACGCCGTATATGCGGATATGGGCGACGGTGCGGCCTATGCGTTTAACGTTACCCCGCCCCGCTTTGGCGTTGACGATGCGCGACTCGATAAGGCGGTATTTGATAACGGTCTCTCCACCGCCCGCTTCGGGCAAAACATCCAAACCCCGGCTCGATAATTCGTGGGCAACTTCGTCCTCGAACCGGTTATACAGCCAGTCGTACTCGCCGCCCTCTTCGTCGAGTCTCTCCAGTACGAAGGGGCCGTTCTCGGCCAGCAGCATCCGATTCTCGCCCAACCGGGCGGCGGCGGCTTTCATCGAACCGGCCAGCAATTCGCCGTCGCCCAGGTACTCGTCGGGGACCTTATAGGCGACTTCCCCGCAAGCGGCCGCCAGGAAGGCCAGCCCTACCAGCGTCGATATCGGAGCCAGATCGCGCCTTAACTTCTGCATTACGTATTACCTCCGGGTTGGTTCCGTACCGCGTTAAGCCGCCCGAAGCTTTTAGTTCGAGCGTATCAACCGGCCGTAGCCGGGGACGGTCGAGGCGTCGAGCTCGAAAGAACCGTCGCCGTCGTAATCTATGAATACGAACATTATGTATTGATTACCAACGCCGCCCGTGGTGAAATACTCCCAGGCCTCGAAAGGTTTCGACTGCCACGTCGACGTGTTAATGTCTACCTCGGACCTCATGCCCATCGGCGAACGCATAACTTCGTCCGGCTCGCCGTACTTCAAATATATACGCCCCATATCGGTGTCAACGCCCTCCCGAAAGGGCGTCGTATAACGCTCCTGAACGTAATAGTAACGGTGGTAAAAAGCGTTCTTAAATTCGTTGACGGACGTATTCGGGTCGGGGTCCCGCCGGGCCCAGAAGTTGTCTACGAATATAGGTTTTTCTTCCGCGGGCAGGGCGTCGAAGGCGGCCAGTTCGGCGTCGCTCGCGATCAGCGACAGTTCCCGACGTTTCTGTTTCTCCTCCTCGAGAGAATAAGGCATGAACTTCCCTTTGATCTCGACCAATTCCCTGTCCGTCACTTGGTGCAAAACCATAAATTCTTTTCGCGCCCGCAGTATCTCCCCGCCGTCGCGGTTCTCGAGCCGTAACGATAACTCGTAACTACCGGGCGGTACGCCCTTCAAGTCCAACGTCTCGGCGCGCACCACGTCCGGCGCCGCGGTCTCCAACGCCCGCTCCACTTTGGCGAAACGACGGCCGTTGAGTTGCGACACTTCGTACACTATCACGAAACTCGTTTTACCCTCCTCCCCTACCGGGAGCCGGTAAAGCTCGTAATATATTGGTAATAACCCGTCCCCGTCGCTTACAAGTTTTGTGGGGTTGGGGACGACGGTTAGGCCGCCCTTAACGAATTCGCCGACGACGTCCGCATCCGCCGGCGCTATCGAACTGGCCAACTCGATGCCGGAGGCAAAGGGCCCGTCCGGGGCCGCGGGTACGTTGACGTCGAGCGTACTCACGCGCGAGCTGCCGCCGTCCAAGTCCCCGACGCCCACCTCGAAGCGGTAGTCGCCGGGAGGGACGGCGACGTCCAATTGGCTTACCGATAGCGGCGAACGAACCTCTTCGGCCGGGGGTATGCAAGCTTTCTTGTTCTTCAAGCGGTTCGCGACCACGACGCCGTCCGAAGGGCGGGTTACCTGGACGCCGACGTTAAAATCGTACGTAGTCCCTTCGGCGGTCTCGACGCCCTCCAGCCGCTCGAGCGGAACGGCTACGTAAAAATCGATGACGACCTTCTCGCCCGCGCGCGGGTAGAAGAAGGCATAATCGAAATAGAAGGCATCGTCCGCCGTGGCGGCCGCGGCAAGCACACCTACCCAAGCGGCGGCCCACCGCCCCGCTTTCCCAAACGTCTTGCCCAACATAATCCTATATATATTATAAAATATCGCCGCCCCCGACGCAACCCGTAAGTGGCGCCGCCGGCTCCCAACGGGGGCCATAAAAAACCCCGGGCCGCGAGGGCCCGGGGTTTGCTTGCGTACCGCGGCTCTTTAGAAGTCGTAGTTGAGGGTGGCCTTGAGCGAGTAACCCAACCGACCTATGTTGCTGTATGCCAGGTCGGGGCGGAAGCCGCTAAATTTGAAGCCTACGCCGCCCGTGTACTTGGCCTCGTCGTAGTTGAGCTTATAGCCGCCCCGGATGGCGACCATCTTCAGCGGCCACCACTCGCCGCCGAAATCCAACGTCTCGTCGCCGTCGTTGGGGTGCGCGGCGTTCACGCATAACGTCATGCTCTCTACCGGGTCGTAAGCCACGCCTAAGCGGACGACGACGGGCAAGCTGAAGGATTCGAATTCTTCCTCTTCGTAACTCTCGCGGGTCCGCTGAAGCTCGCGATAAGTTCCGCCGTATTGCATTTCCGGCCCTAGGTTCTGCAGCGTGATCGCCATGCGGAGGGTACGAAAGCCGGTCATATACTGCGTCCCCACGTCGAAGGCGACGCCCATCGCCGGGTCGACACCCTCTACGTCGCTGAACGACAGACGAACCATCTTGACCGTTCCCCCGACGGAGAAGCGGTCGGTCAGTCGCCGTCCCAGAGCGACGCCGGCGGCCATATCCATCGCGCCGAAGGTATTGCCGGTGCCGTCGGGATGTTGGACGGTGGTCTCATCCATCGAGCCGTACATCAAGGATTCAACCATAAAACCGACCGTGCCGAAGCCGAACCTGCGAGCGTACGCGCCGGCGACCATACGGGTATCGACTACCCACTCGTTGTCGCTGACCGTAATGCCCTGGTTCTCAACGTTGACCAGGCCGGCGGCGTTCCAGAATATGGCTTCCGGCCCTGACGCTATCGGGTCGTATGCATCGGCCATCGCCGCGGCGCGAGCGCCAACCCCGACGTTTAAGAACTTGGCGCCGGAGGTGCCCTCTTTGCCGGCGGCGAAAGCGCACGACGCACAAACCATCGCCAAAGCCGCATACGCCATTAGGATCTTACGCATCTGTCTTACCTCCCTTATTGGCTTTGGCGACCGACTAAGATGGCGAACTTCCCAAGCTTCTCGCCGTAATCGGGCGCATCAACGTGATAGATGTAGATACCGCTCGCCACCTGGACGCCCGCTTCGCCGGTGAGGTCCCAGCCTAAGGCGCCGAAGGTGACGTCGTTGTGTTCCAACATACGGACGAGATCTCCCGCGATGGTGTAGATCCGGACGGTGCACTTTTCCGGCAAGTTCATGAAGTAGATCTTGCCGAGGCGTACGCCGGAACCGGTCCACTCCTCCCAATCCGCGCTGCCCTTGTACGGGTTGGGAACTACACGGATATCGTCCATTACGTCGCGCGCCATCGGTAAGGGAATAACCTCTAGCGCGTTGACGTTCCTACCGCCCGCGGTCGGGCGGTCGCCGCCCTTTTCGGTTTTTCTACCGAAATCGTACCCCACGACGGCGTAGTAGTAGCGGGTACCGTTATTCAGGTCACCCGTGACGACGCCGGTCGCGTCCACGCCGTCCACCAACTCGTAATAGCCGGAAACCTTGCGCAACCGCACCGCGCCGCCCCCGCGGGTATTCGTCGGGAACGACCCACCGATATCCTCGAGAGCTACGGCCGTCTTTCCTTGTAAATCGGGTTCGTTACCCTGACCGGTGGGGACAACCTCGTTAAGAAAAAGCTTAGGCCGGTTCTTTACGCGCCAGCCCCAAGCGTAGAACCTCTTGTCGGCGTCCGGGTTATCGGGGCCTTTCTGGCTTAGCTTGTCTACCCACAGGACCGGTGTCCAGCCGGAGTCGAAGCCGACGTCGGAGCGCCACACGATGTAGCCGTCGAAATCCCGTAAGTCGGAACGGGGGTCTCTGTCGGTCTCGGTATTTTTACCCGCCTTGTAACGCGGGTTC
Organism: bacterium; assembly: GCA_035529855.1. Taxonomy (NCBI): domain Bacteria; species bacterium. The sequence goes on along the minus strand of DATKVX010000079.1, from coordinate 14,633 downwards.
CAGCGAATCGTTACCTGGTTGTCGCCGCGCACCCCCACCAAACGGGGCGACGTCGGCGGCGATACCACTTCCCAGTCGTCGCCGGTTCCCGGTAGGCCGTCGGGGCCCAGGAAGTCGGCGTACAGCGCATCCGAGTTCTTGCGCAGGCCGTTGAGGTCGGGGCCCATAATTACGCCGGTCCACCAGTGGAGGACCTCGTCGGGTTCCATCTCGAAGGGCCCGAAAGCCGGGTCGATGCGCCAGTCGTAGGCGGTGTTGATCTCCTCGAAGGTGCCGACGTCGATCATGTAGCCGTACTTGTAGGCGTCGGTATCGGGGTCGTTCATGATGTCCCAGGAGTGCTGGCTCGAGATCTCGATCAGGCTGTCGACCTTTTCGGCGTCGTCCATCCAGCCCATGACGCGGACGCCGCAATAGCCCGGCGTGTCGCGGGCTTCGCCGCCCTCGTCGTACATGTAGGCCATCATGCGGGGCCAGCCGTTCATTTCCTTGTCGATGGGCTTAGTGGCGGAAGTGGAGGTGAAGTTAACCGCGTCGTATTCGTCCGGTATGCCGTCGGGGAATTCCTCCGTCCAGTCGGCGCCCGCCCTGGTCGGGTTCGTCCAGAGGTCGTAGACCTCGTTGCCCTCGTAACCGACGAGGTCGTCGATGTAGTCGAGCGAGCCGCCGATGTCGATGTCGTACGCCAGCGAGATGTAGCAATCATCGAGAGTGCTCGAGTTCTTGTTGGTGAGCCAGCACTCGAGGACGATCCAGTCGTCGTGGCCGGGCGCGGACCAACAGATGCCGTGGTACTCGAGCTGGCACGGGATGGGGCCTCTTTCGCCCGCATGGGAGTCGTCGCATATGGCGTAGGAGTCAAGGTCGCCGGTGGTCTTGACGTACGACGGCTTCTTCTCCTCCCAGTTGCCCTTGTCGCTCATCAGCAGCTCGTTCTCCGTGGGTGGGAGCTCGTGCCACTCGGGGTCTGAGCCGCTGCCGATGGCCATAGCGCCGCTGACGTAAATCTCGCCGCTTATCAAGGTGCCGAACCACGTGTAACCGGCGTAGACGTAATGGACGCCGGAACCGCCGGGCCACTCGCCGTTGGTATCGCTCGTGCTGTCGCCGATCATCTGCTGGTTCCAGATCTTCATCCAGAAGTTATTGACGTCCAGGTAGTCAAACACCCGTACGTCCAATCCGCCGGGCCCGGCGCGAACGCCGTTCTTCATAGCCGCGGTCAAGAGTACAACCGCGCCCGCGGCCACTACACCCGTCAAGATTAGACGTGGTATCGGCCCTATTCGTCTTATTATCCTCAACTCTCCCCTCTCCTTTCTCGGAAGAGATTCGGGGGGGGAGGGGTCGCCGGCCTGGGCGACCCCCAACGTATTCGTTATTAGAGGAACCCTATGTCCAACCCGACGCGCAAGCGCAACGGGTCGCCAAAGCATTCCATATCGTCGTACGGGCCGTTCGGGTCGCCGTAGCGGTAGTACCACGGCAGCCAGTCGGAGCCCGCGCCGTCTCCTTCGTCCTCGCCGAAGTTGAAAACGTTTTCGCGGTTGAGGAGGTTGATAACCTCGCAGAAGGCGGTGTAGGTCAAGCCCCAATAAGTTACCGAGTACTCGCCCTTCACGTTCCAGTTCAACGTCCAGGGCATACGCTCGGAATTAATCTCGGGCTGGCCGGCTCCCGACGGCGGTTTGGAGTAAGGCATACCGGACCCGTAGGAGACGGTGGTATTGGCGCCGAAGTTGTGGATGCTGAAATTAGTCCGGTAGTCCAAGGTCAGGTCGAGCTTGTGGGTTTGGTCCCAGTTGAGCAGGTTCTCTTGGTTAGGAACGTTCCAGCCGCGGTACGCGTAGTTATAGCCCTGATAGTAGTTAGACGCGAGGCCCTTGGCCACGGAGAAGGTATATCCGAGATTACCGGAGAAGTGCCTCGTCATCCGTTTATCGATGGTGAGCTCCATGCCGCGCACCGAACCGAAATCGGCGTTCACGATCTTGGTGTAGTTCCAACCCTGCGCGTAGTTGATACGGTCGGTGTCGATGAGGTCCCGGATGTCCTTGAAGTACGCCGAGACCTTGGCTTTGAGGTCGTCGGTGAAGAGGTGCTCGACGCCGATCTCGTATTGCACCGTCTTCTGGGGCGCGAGGTCCGGGTTACCCATAATGGGGTACGCGCCGGTCAACTGCGTCTGCGTACTCTGGTAGAGGTAGATCAACGGCGGTACTTGGAAGAAGTGGCCGTACGAGAAGTGGAGTTTATCGCGGTCCGAGATCGGGTAGGAGACGCCCACGCGCGGGCTCACCTGATAGGAATTCTTCGCCTCGAGCCGCGGCATATCCCAATAGAAGCGGTACGGCGATGCGGAGTTGACTCCTACCAATTCCTCGCCGGAGGTCGGGCTGTGAGCGAAACCCCACCGGTAGTTGAAGGGGTCGTCGGGGTACGACGCGTTGGGGGCAAAGACGTCGAAACGCAACCCGATGTTAATTACCATACCCGAGTATTCCAGCTTATCCTGGAGGTAGGCGTGGCTTTCGAAGGGATAGACGTGGAAGATGTTGGTGTAGACGTTGGCCGGATAGGTCTGAACCTGGTAGAAGTTGACGTCTTGGTTCTTGAACCCCACGCCGCCCTTGATGACGTTCAAGGACAACGCGCGGTTGTCGCCGACACGGGCTATTTCGTACTGGAAGTCGGCCTTGCCGTCGAAGTAGACCTGGTCCCGCGTCTCGTAGATGGGAAAGTCGCCGGAGGTTACGAACCACCCGGTGGGGTCGGTTTTAACACGGTTGAGGTCGTAATCGGTCCAGTGCTTCCCGCCCGTTATGAGCGAACGGTTGTTCTTGAAGGTCGCGCCGGTAACGCTGTAATAGAAGCGGTCCGATACGTTATGCGTAACGTTCGCGCTCAACCGGCTGGACCCTTCCTTGCGGTAGTAGTAACCGTCGAGATTGTACTGGTACTCGTTCTTGAAGAGCTGGCGTTCTTCCCACGCCCGGCCGCCGCTCACGACCATACGCACCCGGCCGGTAGGCCTGATGGAGAGCTTGCCGTTGGCGTTCCACTGAATAGCGGGCTCCGGTAGCGGGTATACGCTCCAGTCGCGGGTGTAGTCACCGGCGGCGAAGTAGCCGAGTTCGTCGACGCCCGGCCAAATGGGGCCGCCGAACGAGCCGCGGTACTTGGAGTACTTGGTCTCGCGGGTCGCGGTGTGCCAAGATATGAGCGGGCTGGCAGGGTCCTCCAGGCCGGTCGACTCCAGCGCCTTGTGCGAATCCCACTCCCGCTTGGCGGTGTAAATCTCCTGGGTTACGCCTACCTCGCCGGTGTACTTGTCGCGGCCCTCTTTAGTTTGGATGTTGATAATCCCGGACTGCGCTTCGCCGAATTCGGCGTCCCAACCCGCGGTGATGACGTTCATCTGCTCTATGGCGTCGACCGGGATCTGCATGCCGGCGCCGCCGACGATGGGGTTGGTAATGTTCACGCCGTCTACGATGTACGCGATTTCGCTTCCGCGGCCGCCGCGGATGTGGAGGTTCAACGTAGACGCGTCGCTGGTCTCGTAAACGATGCCGGGCGTCCGAACAAGCACGTCGGCGAATTCATCGACTACCTGGGTATCGAGCTGCTCTCTGCCGATAATGACCTCGGTATAGGTCTCGGTCCACTTGATGAGAGGTTCTTCCGATTGGATGTAGACCGTACCCGTCGCCCCGCCGGACTGCAGTTGGAACGAAGCATTGGTCCTCAAGCCGGCGATGACCTTAACGCCCGTCCTAACCTGTTCGGTATAGCCTATACGCGACGCTTTAACTTCGAATATACCTACCGGGACCGGCGTGATGACGTAATACCCGTCAGCGTTCGACGTGGCAAATCGCTGCGCACCCTTTACGACGATAAAAACCCCGGATAAGGGCTCGCCGTTCTGGCCCGTTACCAAACCGGAAATCGTCCCGGTGTCGGCAGCGCCCGCTACGTTCGCCGCGAGCAATATCAACGCTGCCCCGGCGAGATTTCTCTTTAAATATTTTACGCGCACGCTAAGAGGACACCCCCTTTCGGATGTTTAGGGAACGTTGGCGTCCAGCGCCGTTGTTGTCGTACGTTGTTTAGAAAACCGTATATCTTATTCCTTAAAACCCTCGTTCACCTCCTAGCGCCGATTCGCAATATACCTTCGGGGCGCCCAGCCGGCCTTACCGCCCCGGCCGCACGCCTAATCTACCCAATCTAGTTACTTCCTTCGCTCAAAAACCTAACATACGCCTCGGAAGCGTGTCAAGCGAAAAAAACCGCCCGGCGCCCCTTCGCGGCGCCGAGCTAATTAGCCAAACAAAATGCACAACTACCCGTACAGTAACGCCCCTACGCGGACGCACTCACCTCCGCTTACCGGGCGCCCTTCCAAACACGGCGACTTAACGGCCCGCCGCGCCTGGGCGGCGTTCGCCGACCGGCCCCCCGGCGACCTAACTTATTCGAACAAGGCCTTGACCCGGCCCAGGGAAGCCGGCTCGACGCGGGCCGTAGACACCGGGCAATCGTAAACCCAGATGTATTCGTCCGGAGAGCCGCCGGAAGTACTCACGTACAAGCGGTGGGCGTAATAGGCGATGCCGTACGCGTACCGAACGCCGCTTTTCAAAGGCCAAGACTCCCGGATGGACCCGGCGGTCGTCATACCGAAGACCCAATTCGTGCTGGAGTTGGCGTACCAGATAAAGTTGTTGCGGTAATCCCAGGCGAGGTCGTACGCGTAATTCGTCACCGGCGACCGCCACGACGATATCAAGCTGCCCTTTTTATCGGAGTGCCACCAGACGCCGCTCAAGTAGCTCTGGTAGAAACCCTTAAGGGTCCCGATCCGGGTCTTGTCGTTCTCGGCGCATAAGCCGTACCTGTTGTCGCCGCCGCTCCATTGCCACGAGCCGACCAGCTTCCCGTTGGCCACCCGGACCTTCGCGACGTACCGGTACCCGTAGTTATTCAGGTGGAGGTAGCCCTGCCCCAACGTCCCGTCGCCCTCGTAACCAACCCCCCGGACGTACGGTTTCTCCAACGGCGGGAACGGGACCTCTATCGACCGTACAAAGAACCCGTCGGACCGCCGGAGGACGTTTATGGGGTAATCCCGGACGATGTCGTTATGGAACGAATATAGGTATTCGAGGTCCGCGGCCATGCCGTAATGGGTACTTTTACCGGCGTTGGGGAACGACGCTATCAACGACCCCATTCCGGCGAACGCCACGCTTGCCGTGCAAACCACCGCGGCTATTATCGCACGTTTAATGATCACGAATCACCCCCTAGGTTTTGGTAAAGGGCCAGTTAGTCCGTAACTTCAAAACATCCCGGAGCCCTTCCTCTACCCGCAAACGTTCCCGCGCACTAAGAACGTCTTCCCGTAGATACGCGCGGTCGAAACGCGGAATCCCCCTCCTCTAATACCGATTATAACCAAATAATTCCTATTGTCAAGACAAAAATAGCGGCCGCTGTTTTCCCGACCGCCCCGCGAACATCTAATCGAACAAAGCTTTAACGCGGCCCAACGACGTCGGCAAGACGGCGGGTTCGGACTCCCGGAAATACTGTATCCGGTGGTTACGCATTTCGGCCGTATAGACGCGAACCGCGCCCGGCGCAACGGCGACGCCGTACGCATAATTGAACTCGCCGGGGCCGCTCCCTCTCTTCCCCCACGTCCCAAGGAACGAGCCGGTAGGCGTGAAATATTGTATGCGGAAGTTGGCCAGGTCCGCCACGAAGACGGTGCCGTCGGGCGCCACGGCGACACCCGTAGGAACTTGGAATTTCCCGGGTGCGGCGCCGAGGCTGCCCCATTTCCCGAGAAAAGAACCGGCGGGAGTGAAGTACTGGAGCCGGTGGTTCTGAGTATCCGCCACGTAAACGTCGCCGTTGGGGGCGACGGCTATGGCACGCGGCAGGTTGAATTGGCCGTCGCCTTTACCCTCGGAGCCCCATTTACCCAGGAACGAGCCCGAAGAGGTAAAGTACTGAACGCGGAAGTTGTCGGTATCGGCTATATAAACTTTTCCGTCGGACGCCAGCGCCAACCCGCGCGGGATATCGAACTCGCCGTCGCCGGTACCGCTCGAGCCCCAAGCGCCGAGAAAAGAACCGTTCGCCGTAAAATATTGCACGCGGCTGTTGCCGCCGTCGGCCACGTAGACGCGACCGCCCGACGTTACGGCGAGGTGGCGCGGGTTTTTGAACTGGCCTTCGAGGGACCCGACCTTACCCCACTTACCCAAGAACGAACCGTCGGCGGTGAAATATTGTATCCGGTTATTGCTGGTATCGGCCACGTAGACGTTCCCGCCCGGGGCGCAAGCCACGCTGCGCGGGAAGTAGAATTGGCCGTCGCCGCGCCCTTCGCTACCCCAACCGCCTTCGTATACCCAGATGCCCCACGCGGCCGCGGCCGTAAACGCCGACGCCGTATAAGCTATTATTTTTTTCACGCCGTACTCATCCTCTCTCGGTTTTTCCCATTAATAAACCCTTTGGGAAAGCCGGTCTCACGCCGCAAGGCGACGACGCTTACACCTTATTTATAACGAACGCCGGCGCCTACCGTCCACCTATATCGTAACCGGTTCCAACCACGATGTCAAGGCCGGGGTAAACCGCGTCCAGCGAAAAAAGCCTTGATTTTCCGGCGGTCAGGTATTATATTGTGTATTATAAATTATGGCCGACTTGAACGCCAACGTCCTGTTACTCAACGCCAGCTACGAGCCTATGGCCATAGTAGGGCTCCGGCGTGCCGTGGGGTTGTTGTACCTGGAGAAGGCCGAGACGATCGAGACCAACGGCGTCGTGCTGCGGTCGCCCAGCGCCGAGTTCCCCGCGCCGTCGGTCTTGCGCCTCATGCAATACATAAATCCGGCCCGGCGCCGGATTAAGTTTAACCGTAAAAACGTACTCCGCCGCGACGGCTTCAGTTGCCAGTACTGCGGCCGCCAAAAGTCGGACCTCACCATCGACCACGTGATACCCGTCGCGGTCGGCGGCAAGCACGCCTGGGAAAACGTCGTCGCGTGCTGCCAGCGCTGCAACAACCTCAAGGCGGACCGCACGCCGGAGGAGGCGAGGATGAAGCTGCTCAGCCGGCCCAAGGAGCCCGCCTTCCTCCCCTACCTTCAAAAAATCTACGCCGCGGACCTCGCCGGCAACGTTCACTGGCGAAAATACCTTTTCCTCGATTAAGGGGGATGCCGAGATGCGTAAAGCCAACGCCACGGCACTCGTGCTCGCCATTATGGCCGCGGCCTTCCTAAGTTGCGGCCCGTATACCTTCAACCCCAACGTCCCGGGCTACATCAAATCGGTAGCCATACCGCTGTTTAAAAACCCCCGGACCTTCAAGTACGGCGCCGAGCGCGTATTGACCGACGCCGTCATCGACGAGTTCGTCGCCGACGGCACCCTCGACGTCGCCGGCGAGGACGTCGCCGACTCGAAGCTCCAGGTAGAAATCGTAAATTACAAGAAAGAGGCCCTGAGCTACGACGTCCAGGAGGTCGTCAAAGAGTACAACCTCGCCGTCGTCGTCTCGGTCACCTTCACGGACCTGATAAACAACCAGGTCCTGTGGCAGGAACCCTCGATGTACGAATCGGTATCGTACTACGCCATAGCGACCAAAGCCGAGACCGAAGACGAAGCCCTGGACCGCCTGGCCGAGGAGCTGGCCCGTAAGATCGTCAACCGAACGCTCCAAGGCTGGTAACCCGCCATGTCGGAAGAACGACTGAAGGCCTTAGCGCGCGACATCAAGGAAGGCCGGCTCGAGCCGGCCTATGTCTTCGAGGGCGACGACGAGTATCGAAAGTTCCGCGCGCTCGAGGCGTTGAAGAAAATCGTCGTGGGCGAATCGCCGGCCGAGATGGCGTTCGAGCGGCTCGAGAACGCCGCCGCGGCCGAACTGTGCGAACGCGCCCGCACCGCGCCGTTCTTCGTCGAACGGCGGCTGCTCGTCGGCACCGGCGTCGAGAAGTACGGCGACGCCGACCTGGCCGCGTTGGCCGAGTACGCCGCGGAACCGTCTCCCTCCGCGGTCGTCGTCTTCTGGGCCGAGGGGAAGCTGGACCGGCGCAAAAAACTGTTCAAGCTCTTCGACAAACTCGGCTCCGTCTACACGTTCGAGCACCTGACAGGTAACGCTCGCCGCGCCCGCATCGCCGCGGAGGCGAAACGGCTGGGCGTCAAGTTGTCGGACGAGGCCGCCGCGTACCTCGACTACGCGCTGGCGCCGGACCTCTTCACCGTCGTCCGCGAGCTGGAGAAGCTGGGCGCGTACGCCGGCGGCGAGGAGCTCTCGGCCGACGCCGTGGCCGACGTCGTCGCGGCGAGCCGCGTCGAAAAAGCCTACGACATGGTCCGCTACGTCGGCGAGGGCAGGTTGGGGCCGGCGCTGGAGGCGCTGCGCCGCCTGATGCTGGCCGGCGAGCGGCCCGAGTCGTTAATCGGCCTGTTCGCGCGCCAAATCCGATTCATCTGGCTCGCCAAGGAACTCTACGCCGCCGGCCTCGGCTCCTCCGAAATCGCGGCGCGGCTTAAGGTCCCGCCGCTGTACGTCAGCGAGTACGTCGACGCCGCCCGACGGCTCGACGCCGAGCGCCTGGCCGAGCTGCACCACCTCCTGGCCGAGCTCGACCGCGGCGTCAAGACGGGCCGCGTGCCCGCGGCCCTCGCGCTCGAGCTCTTCGCCGCCCGCGCCGCCGCATAATAAAAAAGCCCCCCGCGGGGGCTTTTCTCGTTTCACCGAAATAGTTATTTTTTATTCCTTGGGCGCGGCCGCTTTTTGCACCCGCCGCGCCAGGCGGGACTTCTTCCGCGCGGCGGCGCGTTTGTGAATTACGCCCTTGCGCGCGGCGACGTCGATGGCGCGTTGCGCGCGGCGGTACGCCTCGCTCGCTTCTTCCGGCGGGCCGGCCTCGACGGCGACCACGGCTCTCTTTACCGCCGTACGCGTCGCGCTGCGGACGGCGCGGTTGCGGTCGCGGCGCCGCTCGGATTGCCGATGTCTCTTCTTCGCGTGTCTCTTCGTTCCCAAGTCGTGCCTCCGCGTCCGGGGACCGTTGAACTAACAAAATAGCGGCGCCGTTAAGAGCCTAGCTGGGGGATTATATACTTTATTTAAGAACGCTTCCGACGCCCGGTTTTCGTAATCAACTTATACTTCGAATGGGTAAGTATAATTTACTCGATTTCGTTCGAAACGGCTTAGCCCCCGCCTGGATTATCAACGCGTGCCGGGACGAATCTATCTAGGGTAGATACGTCTTCAGTTTCTCGTTTCCAGAAATATATGCCCAAAAAGAATATTAGAACCGTATTCGTTAATAACAAAAAAACTACTACGGAGTCGTAAAAGTAAAAAAACTTTTCCATAAGGGCGGTAGACTTAATTAAAAACACCCTTATCAACTCGACCAAGAAACCGCCGAAAACCAAAACCTTCAAGTATTTATATATAAGCTCCGTATTTATCCTTGGGCGCCAAGCTGCTTCCTTGTCAACGCGAATAAGGAATACCTCGTTAATTTTCCTCTTCACCCGAGGCGACTTAGAGCCAAACTTCTCTAACACTGTGAAAATTAAACTAATAAACCCCGCATATACCGCAATAATTATAAAGGGGGGCGCTTCCCCGCAAATAAAACCGTAGGAATTACCGTCTTTCACAAGCCGACTCTCTTCGTTTATCCAAAGATTGCAAATTCATTTCCTGGAAAAACCTTGGGAAACCGTCGTACCAACCGCTATTAACCAACTCTTCCGTGTAGGCCAAAAGCCCTTTTTCGTCCCTGAAGTACGGTTTTATATCGTCAACCCTTTTCACGATCTTGATTCTATTATCATTAAACAAAATGCCGAGGTATTTTCTTAGCCTGAAGCTCCAAAGGACGCTGTCTCTAATAGGGACTACTTCCAGGGAACCCCAACCGGCGTTCGGCAGGTGCGGCTTCTCGATTATAACGTTATCCCCGCATAAGCAAAAGTGGAACGGAGGCGTGGCCTCGAGGTCTTCTATATACAAAATGTGGAGACTACTTTCCGTCCCGTATTTTCCTATTAAATCGATTATACGGTTACTACCGCCGTTTTCGCCGGATTTGTCGGAAATCATTATCCGGGGGCCGCAAAAAATCCAGACGTTCTTCCCTCGTCCAATGGCGCGTTCTAGAGATTCGAAAAACTCCTTACCGGCCAAAGCTAGGCTCAACTCGCCGGCGATTATGTATAGGTCATACTTATCGCGCTCTTCGCCGAGCTCGCGTTCCAACCACGCAATCGCCGGGCCGCTGGTCCCGGCGAGGTCGCTCTCGACTACGGGTTGTTCCATCACTGTCCCGTAGAGGAGTTTCAAAAAATTAGTGAAGGGATTTAAGTGCACGACAGCCCTCCCTCCCACCGACTTTTTTAAGTCGGTAATTTTAAAACTCGTAAGGAGCCGAATAGTAATTATTAAAGCTTTATTCCAGCACGGCAGTTTTACCCGAACGGCCTGATAATAATATAACATATCGTTACCATCGTGTCAACGATGAACCTAAAAATACTCATTCCCTAGTTTATTTTCCCGTCTACCGTAGCATCGGACGCGTAAACGATATTTGCCAAAACCCCGAATTTATTTTATATTAGTTACGGAAGGGACGCCCTAATGCTAACCCCCAAAGACGTAGACGTATCGTACCGCTACCTCCGCCGCAAGTGTGAACTCGAGCCGGAGGTCGCCGTCGTCCTCGGCTCCGGCCTGCCGCGCCCCGCGTTCGACGTCGTGTGCGAGGTCCCGTTCGCCGAAGTCCCGCACTTGGCGAAACCGAGCGTTGAAGGCCACCGCGGCCTATTCGCCTTCGGCCGTGCCGGCGACGTCGACGTCGTCGTCGCCGAAGGCCGCCTCCACCTCTACGAGGGGATTCCCGCCGACGTCGCGACGCTGCCGATACGCCTCTTCGCCCGGCTGGGCTGCCGGACCGTCATCCTCACGGGCGCCGTGGGCTCGCTGCGCGAGGAGTTTGGCCCGGGCAACGTCGCCGTCGTTCGCGACCACTTAAACTTCGCCGCGGCGTCGCCCTTCGCCGGCCGCCACGACGACGAGTTCGGGCCCCGCTTCGTCGCCGCCGCCGACGCGTACGACGCGGACATTCGCGAACGGGCCGAAGAGGTCGCCGAACCGTTGGGTTTCATGCTCAAAGAGGCCGTGTACGTCGGCGTCCCCGGGCCGCAATACGAGACCGCCGCCGAAGCGCACGCCCTCGCGAGCCTGGGCGGCGACGTCGTCGGCATGTCCATTCCCAACGAGGCGCTGGTCGCTCGCCAGGCGGGCCTGCGCGTTCTCGCGCTGTGCGCGGTCGCCAACGTCGCCGGCGGCGCCGCGAGCCACGACGACGTCCTGCTCGGCGCCGAGGAACCCGGCCGGCAAATCAAAACCTTGCTCGAGGCTCTACTTCCTACCCTCGGCGAGAAGTGATATAATATATACATGATACGCGCAGTCATATTTGACCTCGATAACACGCTCAACGACTTCATGAAGATGAAGGAGCGGGCGATAGAGGCCGCGGCGGAGGCGATGATCGACGCCGGCCTGCCCCGCCCCAAAGACGAAATTATCGCCGGCATAAAAGAGGTCTACGACGCCGAGGGGATCGAGTACCAGCGCGTCTTCGACCGCTACCTCATCGCGGCGTACGGGAAGCTCGAGCCGCGCATACACGCCGCCGCGGTGGTCGCGTACCGGCGCGCCCGGGAGGGGGCGCTGACGCTCTACCCCCACGTCAACGTAACGCTGCTCGAGCTGCTCCGCCGCGGAATCAAGCTGGGGGTCCTCTCCGACGCGCCGCGGCTCCAGGCCTGGCTCCGGCTCGCCTATCTGCAGCTGCACAACATCTTCAACGCCGTCGTCACGTTCGAAGATACGGGCGTGCGGAAGCCGGCCCCCCAGCCCTTCCGCCTCATCCTGGACGAGCTGGGCGTCGCGGCCGAGGAAGCGCTGATGGTGGGCGACTGGCCGGCCCGCGACGTCGAGGGGGCGCGGGCGCTGGGCATCAGAACCGTCTACGCCCGCTATGGCGATACCAGCGGCGAACGCTGCGCCGAGACGGACTACGCCGTCGACGACATAGCCGACGTCGTCCGCATCGTCGACGAGTTAAATGAAGAAGCCGAGGAAAGCTAACGTCGCGGTGACGATAATCGTCGCGGCCTGCCTCGCCGTCGCGACCTATATCGGCATCCAGGGTATTATATCCGCGCGCGCGCCCGGCGCCGCGGACGAGGCCGCGCGCAAGAAGGCGTTCGAGAAAGCCCAGGCCGAGGGCAACCTCTCCTTCGAGGAGGCCAAGTACTGGCACCGCCTCGAGCCCCCGGCCGACGAGGGAACGCCGCCGTGACGGCGCCGGCGGTAGAGTGCGAGCTGTGCCCGCGGCGCTGCGTCCTCGCCAACTACCAGCGCGGCGACTGCCGCGTCCGCGTGAACGTCGACGGGACCCTCTACACGCTGGTCTACGGCAAGCCCTGCACTACCCACGTCGACCCCATCGAGAAGAAGCCGCTGTTCCACTTTCTCCCCGGGACGGCGATTTACTCCATCGCCACCGCCGGCTGCAACCTCCACTGCAAGTACTGCCAGAACTGGGAGATAAGCCAAACGGACCCCGAGGACGCGCGCAACGTCGACCTCGAGCCGGCGCGCGTCGTCGCCGAGGCCGAGCGCACCGGCTGCATCTCCGTCGCCTACACCTACTCCGACCCGATTATATTCTACGAGTATACGCTGGAGGCGTCGCGGCTCGGCCGGCGGCGGGGCCTGAAGAACGTCCTCGTCACCGCCGGGTATATCGAACCGGCGCCGCTGCGCGAACTATGTAAGGTGTCCGACGCGGCCAACGTCGATTTGAAGTCGATGTCGGACGACTTCTACCGCGACGTCTGCGGCGGCCGGCTCGAGCCGGTCCTCCGCTCGCTCAAGATAATGCGCGAGGAGGGCCTCTGGCTCGAGGTGACCAACCTTCTTGTGCCGGGCCTCAACGACGGGCCGGCGGCCGTCGCGGCGCTCGTGCGATGGGTCCGCGATAACTTAGGCGCCGAGACGCCGCTGCACTTCTCGCGCTTCTACCCGATGTACAAGCTGGCTAACCTCCCGCCGACGCCGGTGGCGACGCTGACGATGGCCCGCAACGTTGCTCTCGAGGAAGGGTTGAAATATCCGTACGTGGGGAACGTTGCCGGCCACCCGGGCAACAATACGTATTGCCCGGGCTGCGGCCAGCCGGTCGTCGAGCGCCACGGCTACCAGATTTTGGCGTACCGCCTCGACGGCGACAAGTGCGCCAAATGCGGCGCAACGGTCGCCGGCGTCTGGGCCCCGCCGCCGGGGGACGTGCGGTGGGTGCTATGACATCGCACGCCGCAACTTAGAAGCCTATACACTTATTGAGAAATACCGGAAGGAGGATAACATGGCGCAAACGAACTTGAAAAAAAGTATAGCGGTCTTCGCCGTACTACTCTCTTTACCAATACTTAACTGCGGAGACGGTGAAGACGATAGCGAAAAGCCCTCGCGTGAAGACGGGGCTACGTTGGTCTACTCGCCGCCGGATGGGGCGAGCGCGCAAAACCCCGCTATCTCGCCGGACGGTGAATACATACTTTTCACTCTGTTCCACCACGGTTACCAAAAAGGCCCAGCGGGTCTGTACCTCTACTCGAATACATACCGGTCGGCAACCGCCCTATTAGACGACGAAGACTTCAACGCCATAAATAGGTCGGGGATATGTTGGACCGCGGACTCCGACAAGGTTGTCTTTTCGTCGAATTTCACCCCGGGGTACGGCATTTGGACGATTCGGCGCAACGGAAAGGAATTGGAGCACGTAATAACTCACGCCGAGAAAACGGTCTCCTTCGTAAGCCCCGGTTTTAGCCCTATGGGCCAATCGGTTGTTTTCGAGTATTACTCCGGGGAAGGGAAATACGCTAATCGCGTCGTTTGCCGCGTAAGCGTTACGGGAGAGGGTTTTGATATAATTTCGAAAAACACCATAGGACAATGGCAGGACGCGTCGCCGAATTGGTCCCCTACGGGGAACCTTATCGTATTCCAACGCCGGGAGTACGGAGAAGATGAAGCGGATTGGGACATATATACGATGGACCTTTTCGGATCCGATGTTAAGGCTCTAACCGACAACGAGGGACAAGATATAGACGGTAGTTGGTCGCCGGACGGTTCCCGTATCGTCTACGCAAGCGGTGAAGGAGGCTTAACGGTAAAAAGGATCTTTACCATCTCTGCCGGAGGGGGAACCCCGGTGCGCATTACGAACGACCCGGATTACGATGACCGCTCGCCTTCCTGGTCCCCCGACGGTAAATGGATAGTATTCGAATCGCGGCCTACGAACCAAGAAAATACCCCGGCGTCACTCTGGCGGATAGCCGCTCCCGAAGCCGATTAGTACTCCCGAGTTAGTTCGAAGGCTGGGCCCCGCCGCCGGGGGACGTGCGGTGGGTGTTTTGAGTTCAAACGAAAACCGGCCTCCCGGCCGGTTTTTTATTCCCCCTCCCCCGTTGACCTCCGCGCC